>NZ_JARTJQ010000019.1:20390-31355 GCF_036225245.1 Weizmannia sp. CD-2023 | reverse complement strand
CGTAACTAAAAACGGCAATTGGCAATACCGGTTTCCGGTGCCGGAGACTGATCATCATGTAATAACGAAACATGCGTTCAGGAAAAGGCTTCTCGTAATACGACTGCGGCTCTACATGGATAAGAATCACGGTATCTTTGCCTTTTACCTTCGTTTCGGCAAGGATGTCAACCCGTTTTTGCTCACCGCCTGGAAAGTCCGTAAACTGTTCCTGCGACAAAAACCGCACCCGACGGTAGTCGAAATCCGCTGAAAGATCCGGGAAAAAGGCATCCATAAACTCCTGAAAAAAGTTTTGGATCAGCTCCTTAAAAAAACGATCATGCACGTGATAACCGGCATGTTTTTCCATTACCAATCCAATGGCAGCACTCCTTTTCTTATTTTTCAGTATTATTATAAAGGACAAACGTTCGTTTTTCAAGTAGATTTTTCAATTTGCAAATTTGATCCGGCGTCCCCTGGTTATGCGGGTGCTTTTCTTTGACTTTGCAGACGATCCAAACTCATAATAAAATGTGAAGAATTTTACAGGAGGGATGAAGATGAATCGGATCAATCTTGGCAAGAGCGGTATATTGGGATCAGAAGTTGCGTTAGGCTGCATGCGGATGAATGCGTTGTCGGAAAAAGAGGCACAAACGATGATTGAAACAGCAGTCGAGCACGGCATCAATTTCTTTGACCATGCCGATATATACGGAAAAGGAGAATCAGAGAAAATTTTTGCAAATGCGCTGAAAAACAGTTCCATCAAGCGGGAAGATATCGTTCTCCAATCAAAATGTGGCATTGGCGACAAGATGTATGACTTTTCCAAATCGCATATTTTAAAAGCGGTTGACGGCATCCTAGAACGGCTCCAAACCGATTACCTGGATATACTCCTGCTTCACCGCCCTGATCCGTTAATGGAACCAGAAGAAATTGCCGAAGCTTTTTCAGAACTACAAAATGCCGGAAAAGTCCGCCAGTTCGGGGTCAGCAACTTCCATCCGTACCAGGTAGAACTTGTCCAAAAATACATTTCTCAAAAACTGATTGTCAACCAGTTGCAGTTCAGCATCGCGCATACCGGAATGATTGACTTCGGGATGCACGTCAATATGAAAGACGAACGCAGCATCAACCATGACGGTGGAATTCTGGAATATTCCCGCCTGCATGATATCACCATTCAAGCTTGGTCGCCGTTCCAGTACGGGTTCTTTGAGGGCGTCTTTATCGATGATCCAAAATTCCCGGAATTGAACGAAAAACTTGGCCAATTGGCACAAGCACAAGGCGTGTCCAAAGAGGCCGTCGCGACCGCGTGGATTTTAAGGCATCCTGCAAAAATCCAAGTCATTGCCGGAACAATGAACCCGGAAAGGCTGAAAAAAATTACAGAAGCATCAAAAGTAAGTCTTACCCGCCGAGACTGGTATGATATTTATTTTGCTGCCGGCAATGATTTGCCTTAACAGGTATATTGTTGGATCCAAAAACAGCAGTGGGCCTCGTGATCGTTTCCCTTTTAAAACAACAGAGCAGCTTTCCCACTTTAGCTTCATGATAATAAAAAGATGCCGTACCAAACGCCGGCATCTTTTTATCATCCTTACACTGCTTCCCTTTCCACGTACTTCGTCTCGTCGGAAAATGCCCAAACGATCCATAAAATTTGATAAACTATGGGAATAAAAATATACAACAGTACATAGGCGCCATGCTTGCCGAATGCTTGAAGCAATTTCACTTGCCAAATGATAATAAAAATAAAGTTCACAACCGGGACGAGCAGAATGAGCACCCACCAGCCGCTTTTCTTAATCAAAAGAAGCTGCTGGATCACATTACAGACCGGGACCCAAGCCATCCAGGCAATGTCTCCGCGCCCGGCTTTTTGGGCCAACTTCATAAATGCCATGCCATTTAAAACATAAAGCGCAATTGCAATAAAGACGGCGTATAAAATTGTTGCCATTATGATACCCCCACTGAATTAGATTTCCGGCGTTGTACACCAGACTTATAAAATATTTATGACCCGGCCCCTACCATCATGCCTCCGTAAAAACAAAGCAACCTTATCTGGAACCTTGCTCTTGTCTGCCTTCAAAATACCGGGCCTTTACATACAGAAAAAGTAATTAACCCTATTAGCTTACGTAGCAATCTGTTTATTTTCCACGCAAAGTAGATGGCCGCTTTTTCTGGCCGTTCACTTTCCAAAAAATTCAAGTGGATAAAATTCGTTTGAAACCTAAATTGTCCCCACTTATTCCCAGCTCCATTATGCAAATCATAATCCCAATTCCGAACCCTTTTATTCAAAATGCTCCATTGTCTTTTTCAATGCCGTTTGGTCGAGGACGATTTCCGAGTTGTTGTTTTTTAAAATATCGTCGTACATGCTTTTCGATGTGCCGTTCAGCTGGTAATAGGTCACTTGCTTATCTGTGTTAAGATTTTTTACAAGCAGACCGAGACTCGCGATATCTGTTTTTGACATATTGGTAGCAATGACAAAATCAGATGATTTGTCCACCAGTTTTGGCAGTTTTGTTAAATTTTTCGGCTGGAGTGCGGTTTTGGCAATACTGATCAGCACTTTTTCCTGCAGCAGCTGGCGGTCATAGTCCACGTTTTTCAACGAATAGCGTTCGTGTACAAGCTCTGTCACCATTTCCCCGTCAAGCGTCTGCGTACCTTGTGCAATTACTTTTCCTTTGTTTTCCGGGTACCAGGGGTGTGTCAGTTTTACATCAAACGGCACATCCACATCAATCGTCCCCAGCGCATCCACCATCGACTGCAAGCCTTCATAATTCGTTTCCACATAATAGTTGACCGGTACGCCTGTCAATTGGCTGATTGAATTGATAGCGGCTTTAATCCCGGCTGTTGTGCCACCTGTTGCTTGTTTAATATATTGCACGCTTGTCAGTTTCGTATAGCCGTAGCCATCAAGATACACGCGTGTGTCACGGGGAATGCTGGCCATGTTATACTTGTGCTTATTCAGATCGACATGAAGCAAGATAATCGAATCCGAATGTCCCACCTTCTGCCCTTTCCGTTCGTCTGAACCGAGTAAGAGGACATTGAATACGTTTTCCTTCATTTTGGGCGTTGTTGTGCTTTGGCTGCCCGGGTTGTTCCCAGTTTTAGAGACGGTCGGCACGTTTTTAAAATGGTTCTCCGGCTGCAGCTTTTGGTAAGCAAAATAAGCCACCCCGCCGCCCAATACAACAACCACCAGTAAAATGGATAAAAAGATCCTCAGTTTTTTCATCATTTCCCCCAAAATCGTTTATGTGTAAACTATTTAAATTATATAACATTTTTCCATCCAAGACTATACAATTCGACAAAATTTTGTTGTAGCTGGCAACTTATTCATATGATGTCTCACCTTCCCCATGATGCCACAAGTTGAAAATTTGTCTGTTACCAAACAATGGGGCCATAGTTTCCTGTCCTATGAAGAACCTTCTCATATTTTTTTCAGATTGAAAATCCCCACTTTTAAACGGAACCCAGCTGCAGCCCCGCTGGTACTAACTGACTTCCCCGGAATTCCCGAACTACTCTGGAAAACAGGATTTGTAGCTTTAAAAATACGATAAATCCCTCATACAAAAGCCCTATAAAAATTATGGTTTATTTTTTCAATTTCTTTTATAATAGAATTGGTTTTTTTAATTTTGCAAAGAAAGGAGACGTGTTTTCCCACTTATTTTTAATTTGTCGATACTGGAGGGGTTGAATAGTGAAGGTTGTAAAGAAAACCATTTACTTGGTCTTGGCAATTGCATTAATTTTACCAGCACTTGTTTTACAAACAGGTCATGCTTCTGCGAGCACCACGCAAACTTTAAACTTTAATACGACAGTTACTAACACAATAAATAACAAAAATGCTGAGCAAGTCTATAAAATTACACTGCCTTCGGCTGGTACAGTGAAAGTCAATTTAAACTCGTATATCGAAGCTGTTATCTTGGATCTGACAGATGAAAATGGAAAGAGTGTATGGGGTTATAGCAGAGACATTTACGATGGATCTGCTTCCACGCCAAAACAATGGTCGGATCAAGCTGATTTGGAGGCCGGGACCTATTACATCAAGATTTCCCAATCCAGTGACTATACTGGAAAATATGATTTAAAGGTTGGATTTAATACTGCTGGAAACAATGAAACAGAGCCGAACAATGGCACATCACAAGCACAGCCTATTACACTTAATACCCAGAAAATCAACGGTTTTCTTAGCTTAAATGATGATACGGATTGCTATAAATTCATTTTGAAACAAGCAGGCACCATTGATGTTCACGTAGATTCAAACATTTATGATGCTTCTCTGGATCTTCTGGATGAAAGTGGAAATGACGTTTGGGGAATAGATGAAGACATATATGGTGGATCCTCTCAAACGCCGAAGCAATGGTCAAAGAGTGTTGATCTGGAGGCAGGAACCTATTATATCAAGATTTCTAATTCCAGCGGTTATACGGGTAAATACAATTTATATGTCAATTACACACCAGCAGGGAATAATGAAGTGGAGCCAAATAACGGTACATCTCAGGCACAGGAGCTGTCAAACGGCCAAAAAATCACCGGTTTTTTGAGCTGGAGTGACGATACGGACGTTTATAAAGTAAGACTGCCAAAAGCAGGAAACCTTAAAATCAGTCTTGACTCCAGTATAGATTGGGCCTATGTGGATCTTATAGATGCGAACGGAAACAACATCTGGGACGAAGAATCTGTTTATGACGGAACCAAAGAGACTCCCAAGCAATGGATGAAAGATGCTGATTTAGAGGCCGGAACCTATTATATCAAAATTCACAGCCCTGAAACCGGCACTTATCATTTGTCAACCTGGTTTACTGCCGCCGGAAACAATGAATCGGAACCCAATAATGGAACGACCCAGGCCCAGCAGATTTCCCTTAATACGCAAAAAATAACCGGTTTTCTGAGCGAGAGTGATCATACAGATTGCTATAAATTCACATTGCCAAAAGCTGTAAAAGTTACGATGAATATAGATTCCTATATGGAGGGGGTCGATCTTCATCTAACAAATTCAAAGGGAACCGCCCTTTGGGACGACTATATTTACGACGGCTCCATTGAAACACCTAAACAATGGAACAAAAGTGAGAGCCTGCCAGCGGGAACATACTATTTAAAAATTAGCAGTGATTATAATACCGGCAAGTACGTTTTATCCGTCAATGCACCTTTGTACCCTTCTGCACCATCTATTAATACGGTAAGTACCAATAGTACAAGTGTATCTGGCAAGACAGACGCAAACTGCACGGTTTATGTTAAAGCCGGTTCTAAAACCTATAAAGGCAAAAGCAACAGCAAAGGCGACTATAAAGTTTCTATTCCTAAACAAAAAGCCGGAACAAGAATTTATGTGTATGCTACAAACACTTATGGCAAAAGTGGAACAAAAGTAACAACTGTCGGATCACCGGCTACAACGCCGTTCGTGAACACAGTCAGCAATAAAAGCACATCCGTTAGCGGAAAGACGAGCAAATCAAGCACAGTTTATGTCAAAATCGGTTCTAAAACCTATAAAGGCAAAAGCAACAGCAAAGGCGACTATAAAGTTTCTATTCCTAAACAAAAAGCCGGAACAAAAATTTATGTGTATGCTACAAACACTTATGGCAAAAGTGGAACAAAAAGCGTGACGGTGGTTGACAGAATTGCACCAAGTACACCGTCTGTTTACACTGTCAGCCATACTTCCCGTTATATCACCGGAAAAACGGAAGCATATGCAACGGTCACCGCTTATACCGGCAGTAAAAAAATCGGCTCTGCCAAAGCTGATAAACATGGTAGTTACAAAATAAAAATCAGCCCGAAGAAAAAAGGGACTGCGATCAAAGTAAAAGCTACAGATAAGTCCGGCAACAGCAGTGAATACCGGACGGTGAAAGTGAAATAAAAAGGCATCAAAAAAGCGCAGTGGTTCAGCTGCGCTTTTTTGGTATTAAGTTTTCCAAAAATAAATGGATTTTGCTGCTTTTTGTACGTGTTTTAAGGGATTCCCCTGTTAGACAAATTCTACGATAATCAGTGTGGCCAATCCGTTGAATAAGCCGGGGTTCGTTTCCCGTTTCCATTTTCATCATCATCCACACCCATGTCGTGCTCTTTCAATGCTTTGTTTAATTTTGCAGCTTCAAGCAGGTCAGGTGTTTCGTATCCGCTTTTCACTGCCCAAATGTAAAAACCGAGCGAAACGAAAGCAATGAGGACCATGTCCCAGCCGTACGGGATCATGTTAAGGCCGCCAAATTTCTCACTTCCAAAATAAGAGATGCCCATCATCACAATCAGATAGGCGACCATCCAAATGCCGGACTTGAAATTTTTCGAAAAAGACTGCCATTTCCTTTTCGCCTGATAGTAAAAATAAATGGGAAGCCCAATCATAATAATGAGGAAAACTTCCCCGGTAAGCGGCCACCGTGCCCAGTATAGCGTCAGCGAAGCAAAAATAAATCCGCATGGCGCGATGATCTGCATGCCCTTCACCTGGAGCGGACGGTACAAGTACCCCGCGGTTTTTCTTAATGCCATGACAGTTACAGGCCCGGTGATATAAGAAATCAACGTAGCAACAGAAATAACCTCTGCCAGTGAACCCCATCCTTTAAATACAAACAGGAAAATAAAACAGATGACTAAATTGACAAACATCGCCGGGCGCGGAATGCCATAAACCGGATGCAGTTTGCCGATAAACCGCGGCAAATATCCATTTTTCTCCATACCATACAGCATACGCGCAGTTGTTGCAGTATAAGTAGTCCCGGTGCCGGATGGAGATACAAACGCATCCAAATACAAGACAATCACGAGCCAGTTAATATTTAACGCAATGGCAAGATCTGCAAACGGGGAGTTAAAATTCAAATGATTCCAGCCATGTGCCAGGACAGAAGGGCTGACACCCCCGATAAACGCAATTTGCAGCAGAACGTAAATCACCGTTGCAATTAAAACAGATCCAACGACTGCAATCGGGATCGACCGGCCCGGCTTTCTCGCTTCGCCCGCCATATTAATTGGACTTTGAAAGCCGTTAAACGCGAACACAATCCCGGATGTCGCCACCGCCGTAAGCACACTTGACCATCCGTATGGGGCAAAAGCATGGCCGTATGTAAAATTGCCGCCATGGAATCCGACAATCAAAAGTGCAAAAATTGTCAACCCCGGAATAACGATTTTAAATATGGTGATCAGCGAGTTTACCCTTGCAAATAAACTGACTGCCCAGTAATTCAGAAAAAAATAAATCAACAGCAGTAAAGAAGCAAGACCGAGTCCTTTTGGCGTCAGCATTCCGTTATGTGCCAAACTCTGTGCCCAGCTCCAATGCCATGAGCTCATATACTGCACAGAAGCCATGGCCTCACTCGGAATAACGGAAACAATGGCAATCCAGTTCGCCCATGCAGCAAGGAAGCCAACAAAAGAACCATGGGAATATTGGGTGTATTTTACCATTCCCCCCGCTACCGGAAACATGGCCCCCAGTTCACTGTAAGAAAGGGCAATAAATAAGATAACGACCATTCCGATCACCCAGGCAAAAATGGCTGCCGGGCCGGCAATCGTAGCTGCTTTCCAGGCACCAAACAACCAGCCGGACCCGATGATGGACCCAAGACCGGTCATGGTAAGCGCAAAAGTTCCC
Organism: Weizmannia sp. CD-2023; assembly: GCF_036225245.1. NCBI lineage: Bacteria > Bacillati > Bacillota > Bacilli > Caryophanales > Bacillaceae > Heyndrickxia > Weizmannia sp. CD-2023. Next base: position 23,623 of record NZ_JARTJQ010000019.1, on the reverse strand, counting down.
AACTTACGATGCATCATGTTCATACAGTATCCTTCTTTCTTTTCTGTGTTGGCCAAGTTGAAAATACAAAAAGAGCTGACATGAAAAATTTGATTAAAATTTTACTTTATTTTACCCCGGCACAAGCAAGAGAAACTCATCCGCCTCCTCTAATGACAAAATTTATAAATGCATAATTCCATTTTATCTTTAAAAAATGCGAATACCCAATAATTTGAATACGATCTATACAATATCTTTTCCCTCGTGAAGCAAGTGGATTCCCGGCCAGATTCCAGACTGTAAATGGACGGGCCGGCTCTCCTTTTCATTCGGATTCAACAGTTGGCACAAAAAAATCGATCCATAATAGGGATTCTGAACGAATCGGATTTTGGCATTTTAACCGATTCACCCAGCAAGCCGTCTTAAATGTTCACCCCAATAGAAGAAATATTCAAAAAAGGAAGGATTTTGTCCTCTTATAACCGTTAAAATGTTTTCGAGTGCAAAGTTTTTTTCTGTATTGCATTTAAAGTTCGACAAAATCTACGGAATCATTTTTAACTTTGAGAATGCCGCTTGTTCAGCAACCTCAAAATAAAAAGAGATGACGGCCGCAAGAACTACAAATCCACCATTGCACTCTTAAAAGCAGGAATTGTATAATAATACCAAATTGAAAAAGTCGGAGGGGAGTGGGGCGTTAAATGCAAATCACGGTCGCGGAAGCACGGTTGCTTAAAAATGCGGTGTCCAAAAAACTGCATGACTTGATTCAGGATCGAAGCCAGATTGCCTACGTTGAATTTGAAAAAGGTGAAGAATATAAGCCGCATGCACGAACATTTCAGGTGGTGAGCGCGGAAATTCAGCAAGTGCGAAACCACTATCGGGCGGTCACAAAGGCACTGGCAGCATCCAACTTACGCACAACGATTGAATGGAAGGGTGAAAAAATATCCATCGTAGAGGCGTTAGAGCTTGTGAAACAACTTCGCGCCGAAGCCGAAATGCTCCAAGAGTTTGGAAGCAGCCAACAAGTGGAACGGATAGCAAGAGGCGCTTTTGACGCAAATGTTGTCTACAAGAAAGCGCTGTTTGACCCCCCTGCGGTTAAAAAGCAGGCTGAAAAAACCGAAAAAGAAGCCAACCGTCTATCGATACTGATTGATAAAGCCAATTTTAACGCAGCGGTTGACCTCGACTTTGTAGAGGAGTACCAGTAAACACCCGGCATGAGACCCGGCGGCAAGGGACGGAGCCTGGATTCCGCCTTTTGCCGCCGGATCTCATGCCGGCAAGGAAAAGGAGATCTGGGGGCTTGCTGCTTAGATTTGAGCATATCAAATCGTTTGGCACTCACTATTTACAACTGGTTGCGAACGAATCATGGTTCACGCTTGACGCCTTAACGCCGGGACACGCGTAACGAACGAATTATCCTTTTGATGGAATATCACGCATTACGCCCCCGGATCTCTCCTTTTTCACCACTTTAAGCTGTTAGGATACAAGACTAACGTGTATACAGTCATGCGTTCCTCCCCTTCGCCGATGAATCCAATACAGACAACGCATTGGATAAGATTCTCCATGAAGCTGGAAAAATATGCAACCCCGGCACTCTTAAAGAAAGCTTTACCCATACTGAAGTTCAAAAAAATCGGCAGTTTATTAACAAGCGTACGCTGGCTGACTAGAAACGTTTTATCATGAAAATCCGACTTACCTAAGATAGGGCTTGCTGAATAAGCAAAATGCCTAGATTTAGCAAGGTTGCTGACAGCTTTGGCAACCATTAAATGCTAGGGTTTTATAACAAATCCAGTGAAAAGCTTGCACTCGAAAGCCAATTCAACGTATGGAGAAGATAAAATCACCCATTTTCGCAAAAGAATTCTTCTATATTTTGAGACAGAGCTTGCAGACAAACTCAGAATCGGATTCGTTCAGCAAGCTCTAAGATATGGGAAAGAAAAACCACACTGGAAAAGATGAAAATGTATTCTACATCAGCTCCCTGGGTGCTCAATTATAGATGCGATATCTATACTCCCGCCCGGCCCGGCAGGAAGCCGATAAATTTGAAGCAGCTGAATATTTTCCATAGAAAAAAGGAAGAAATCTTGAATAAGAGTTTTCTTCCTTTCGCTATTTACATCAAAAAAAGCTGTTTACAGTGATCCCGTGCCTTTACTCTATATTTAACAGTTTTTTAATGGATAGGACTTTATCATACTGTTTTTTCTTTTTCTTATTGACTTTCCACTGGCCTGTTTTTTCCCAATATTGTCGGAGAGCTAAGGCAGCTTCTTGATTTTGCTGTGCGATTACCTCCTCATATAACTCCGATTTGCTTTTTTCCAGGTCTGCTTGTGATTCTGTTAATGATTGTATGGCAAAGAGCAATCTTTCTTCCTTGGACATCGCCGCCAAGCGGGCCTCTGCTTTCTGTTGTTCACGCAACGCCTGCTCTTGCTCAATTTTTAGCAGTTCCTCTTTTTTCCGCTGTTCTTTTCGCTGCTGCTGTTCTTCCAACACTTTCCCCAATTCCGCTGTTACGTCCCTTACTTCAATTTCAATCCACACACTCGCAAGGAGTGTGACCCGATTTTACTCGGTTCCAGGCGCTGGATGTCGCAATTTCAATCCACACACTCGCAAGGAGTGTGACAACTGGCTGATAGAGTTACGGCATCATTGTACCGATTTCAATCCACACACTCGCAAGGAGTGTGACCCGCCGATGATCTCCAACACCTGGCCGTAAAGGATTTCAATCCACACACTCGCAAGGAGTGTGACTTCTTGTTCTGCTCAGTTAACACAACTAAAAAAAATTTCAATCCACACACTCGCAAGGAGTGTGACGATTTGCGAATGCAGCAAGCACAACCTCGACCGGATTTCAATCCACACACTCGCAAGGAGTGTGACCAATTCGCTTCAATGGCATCAATCATGCAGTCCTATTTCAATCCACACACTCGCAAGGAGTGTGACGTACCTTTTCGGCTCTGTCCCTTTCTTTGTTTCAATTTCAATCCACACACTCGCAAGGAGTGTGACATCAGGATTTAGAAGCGCAGATAACAGCATTAAGATTTCAATCCACACACTCGCAAGGAGTGTGACAAAAATGATGATCAACATTGAAAAACAATGTAAAATTTCAATCCACACACTCGCAAGGAGTGTGACTCGACCCGGCAGCTACGAAAATATGAAACTGGGATTTCAATCCACACACT
>NZ_JARTJQ010000019.1:0-20355 GCF_036225245.1 Weizmannia sp. CD-2023 | reverse complement strand
ACTCGCAAGGAGTGTGACAGCTATTATCGTGTAGAAATTTAATAGATTTTGACGAATATCTACAAATTACCCCATATTATCCCAAGTTTTGCTACACGAAAATTCCTTTATATGGAAAAATCTATTGGATTTTTGGTGCGAATCCCATGGGCAATTCATGTACACTATTCATTCGCACAGTTTCACCAAAAAGCATTCTTATTACAGACTGCTATGTCGTAAAAAGCAGCACGTTAAAAAACCACTTTTTAACTAATCGTTCTTACGAGATAAATTGGACTGGTTAATTTTTGTTTTTCTGCTATATAAAATGAACTAAAACGTGTTACTCTGTTTCCTGCTGCAAAAAGTCATCAGTACTACTACGATTAATTTCAGCATCGGCGTCTAATTCGACAGATGTTGAATATCCTATTAAAACTAAAAATCATTCTAAGGACCTTCCCCACTGTTAGGTTTTAAGTATCTGGTAAGCGTCTGATCCAAACCAAAGAGTGGCACTGAAGTAAAGCCCTGTATCCAAAGACAACAACTCAGTTGACAATTTTGACATCTTTAAAAGAATTCACAATTTTATACAGCGTTACTCCCTCGGGCATTTTTTCATCAAAAACGACGGTATAATCTTTATACGATCTTGCAACCTTACTGTGATCGATTCGATGGATTTCAATTTTCTCGAACAATTGATTAGATGGTGCATTACCTAAATAACTTTCATGTGAAAATACATATAATCCCCGACATGCCATCCGACCGCGCGAGGCTGAATGATCCAGATCCCACATGTTAATAAGCGACTCCCACAGCCCTTTTAAATCTTCTTCTCTTACTCCTGTCTGAACTGCAAATGATGGTGTATAAAAACCATAGGAGATATATAAACCGTATGGCACATGGGCTTTCCTCCCCATTTGTCCGGTACGTGCCTCTTCATCAGCAGCTTCCCCGCCTTTAATATCATCAGCATTCGTTAATGCAACACGAGTAATACTCGATTCAGCAGGAAAAATCGGATCAACCGAGCGTGCGAATGTCAGTTGGACGGCTCCCCGTACTTGACCTGCATTAAATTTTTTTGTGGACATGACAGCACCAAACATACGTGTATCAAAATAATGTTCGCACATCCACTCCCGCGCATCTTTTACTGTTTTCAAGCTGGTGTCGTTTTCCGGTTTTCCTAATTGCTCATAAGCCTTCTTCTGCTCATTTGTAAGAATTCCGCGATGCTTGACGTAAATATCAAAACCCTCCAAATTCCCTCTGGTCAAGTAAATGTAATCTCTTATTTTTCTTTTTATTGCAACGTCCGTTACGATACCTTGCATTGTTTCCGGATCAATTCTCGGCAGATTGCCTGCGTCCGGATCACCGTTCGGGTTTCCATCCGTCACATCAAAGACGAACACAAAATCGTAGCGTTTGTTTGGATCAATAATTGAATTGATGTTCATTCTATTTTTCCCCCTCAACAACAGTTTTATTTAAATGACTTACATTAGCAGAATCAGCAGGCATATCTTCTTTTTTCTTGTATATATCTTGTCTTTCATGGTAGTAACCGAGTGCAAACTCAGCCTGTCCTTGCAAATCAAGGACAGCAGGGAATTCTTTCAATTGGCCGGTTATCAATTGAATCCTTTGTTGATAACGAACTTCATATCCTTTGTTTTCTTTACCGATTTTACTTAAATGCCATTTGCTATTTCGCATTAAAAGTCCGAAAATCGTTCGTGGAGTCGATGAAGCTGCCGCATAGAACCTTGATGCAATCGTTTCGTTTCCTCTAACTGCTTCGTATTGCACTGCTTCCAATACCGCAAACAACCTGCCGCATAAGTAAGGCGGCGTGATTCTGGCGTGATCTAAATCCACTGTCCATTCCTCCTTGTTTTGGCTAATTAGCCAGCTTCTTATTGCTGCTGCATGTATCCATGTCATACCGCCCCTTGCCTGAATTCTTCTCACGATTTTTGCTACGATCCGCTCTGAGAGTCTTTTGCCATAAAGTGCCCAGTTCATCCAGTCCAGAACATCTTCCTTCCGCATCTCTTTTCTTCCATCACGGTACATGCAAGCGGCCAATAAATAAATGCTCGCCGGTTTTGGTGCTCCTACTACTTGTTGCGCATCAAAATAGCGTCGGATTTGAGCCTGAACCTCCCATACAGGCGGCTCCGCATAGTCCCGGACAACCATTCTGGCCTTGTTTGCTGACAGCGCTAAAATACTTACACGGTCTAAAGAAGCGTAATTTTCAGTCCTTCTGAATGGTGATGATAAAATTCTCTGGACTGCATCGGGATCCGGGTCGGATAGTGACGTAAACATGCTGGTCGTTTCCGGATCGTTTTGCACAGTCCAGTACACGTACGTCACATTGCCGATTTCCATCATATGAGGGCCACCGTGCTGCTTTTTGTTAGGATATTTTCTCAATAAGTACGAGAGAGCTTGTCCATATTTTTGTTCACATGCAAAACATGTAGGTGCAATTTCTGAGTTTTCTAGTCCGTATGAAAAATAGGCACTTTTGTTGGCCGAAATAAGCTTTGTCCTTTCTTTCCCCAAAGAAAATTCAATGGTATGGCGTTTTACTGCCGGTGCAGTACGTCCGCAAATGAAGCAAACACTATCGTTCTCTTCCTTTGAGCTATTCTTTAATAGAAAATCCTCCCAAAACTTTTTTACTTTATTGTCTTCGTGGGGAAAGTCACCCGCTTCCGTCCGAAACAAGATAAAATCATCCGGTTTCATGCCATCTGGGAGCTGCCAGCTTTTACTTTCCAATATCCGCACGATCTTTTGAACAACTTCATTGCGTGTGGCCTCACAACATTCTTTCAATAATTTCAGGTATGCAAGGTGGCGTTCCGCTGCTCTATTTGCATTGGCGGGATTTTTAGGCAGTTGAAATACATACTCCGCCTTGTCAGTAAGCAAAATAGGCGATACACCCGATTGACGACTGCGATTCGGAATAACACGCTGTTCACCCCGCTCAGCCTGAATAAACTCAAAACGGTCATCATGTGTAATTACAACAAACCATTGATAACTTTTCCGGGCATATCCGACCGGCGGCAAATCATTGGCATGCTGTTCGGCAAACTCCACCAGTCTGCGCATATACATTCAGCCATCCACCTCCTTATACAGATACTCAGGCACATGCAATACACCCCGGTCCAATTTGGCATCAAAGAAATAGGGAATGACACGGGCATTTTTTTGTCCGGGATCTTTGGGATATTTTAAGTCGAATAACATTGGGCCAATGTCCATTGTATCGGGTATTGCCTTATCATCATCTTCAGGCAGGGAAAAGTGAAGTGAACATTCCCTTGTCCCGAGATAAGGGCGATAAAAACACTGCCCTTTGTTCACTCTTCGCAAAAACATAGATGCATACTTCCTCTTATTTTCCATCGTCAGGTTTACTAGTTGCATTTCTGCCGTTATAATATAGGCAACATCACGCAGCATGATTGAATGGCGCAATTGCCGTTCCCGGTTATCATCTGTGAAATAATCCCGTCTACTCGTGACGATGTTACCAGGCACAATTGAAGCAACTTCATTCCGCAAAATAGAATAATACTGAATGGGCTTCAACACATGGATGCTTTTTATTCGCCACTTGAATTCTGGCTTCCAAAAAATGCCTTCTAAAATGCCCCTTGCCGCAGACGGAGTCATTACTGGATAAGATACCCGTTCCACTTTCGCTTCCACCCTGGTAAACAGTGCATACTCGCCCCATACTTTCAGCCGGAAAATTTTCCCCATCTATCAATCTCCTCCCTCGTCCATATCCATAATCCCGGTTTTCATGTCATAATCACCGTGCCAAATATACCAACCTTCCGATATCTTTTCCAACTGATTTTGATTCTCTCTAAAAAAACTGCTGTCCACATATTCATTTACAGCAAATAACTGTGCCTCACGATACCATTCCTTTGTTAAATATGGAGCTTCTTTGTACATCCAAATCAATCTTTCAATTTGTCCATTTTCATCTTGGTAATTTTTGCAAAGGATGGATACCGTATTCTGATCAATCATTTGAAACAAGCGGCTCGCTTTCTCAAATGAAAAAGGTTTAAGGCTTGTTATTCCATATGAATCCAGCAAGTCGTCTCCACCGAGGGTATATAAACTCCGAAAATATTTTTCGAAAATCCAAGGCTCATGCAATGCAACGGTGCCGTGATGATTCAATAAAATTCTCGTTTGCTCCGTTCCTTTGCGGTACATTCCGCCAGGCATCCCCCCTCCAATCAATTCGAAAATAAACACTTTTCCTTTGTCCAGTTTTCCTTCTCTGTTGCTTCTTCCTGCAGCCTGAACAATTGAGTCAATCGGGGCCATTGCGCGAAACACTGTTGGAAAATCCAAATCCACTCCTGCTTCTACTACTGTTGTTGTTATGACAAGAATGGGCTTTTCTTTTTTTAAATCCTCTTTAATTTGTTCGATCACCTTTTTCCGGTGGTCAGGACACATCCGATTCGATAAATGATATAATTTCTGTCCGTTCACCTTTTGGCTGATTGCTTCGCGATATACCTGAAAGGCATCTTTCCTCGTATTTAGGATACAAAGTGCAGCAGGGTGTTCTCTCATTCTGGCCACAAGCTCTGAGACAGTTAGCGGCTTTTCAATCCGGGTATATTCAACCCGTTTCATGCTTGCAAACAGTTGATCATGGTTTTTACAAATTTCTACCGGCGTACCCATATTTCCAACCAATTCAGCATTTTTGAAAGACAACGGTGTTGCGCTGCATAAAACGACAGTGACATTAAAATGTTCCATTAATATGTGCAGAGCTTGAAAAATAGGTGCAAGAACATGGATGGGCAATTTTTGAAATTCGTCTAAAATAATCACGCTGTTTGCTAAACGGTGAAGCTTTCTTACTTTACTTGTGCGGTTTGAAAATAAACTCTCAAACAATTCCACCGTCGTTGTTACAATAATCGGAAATGAATCCCAGTTTTCAGCTGCCAACCTTGCCCGCTCCATTGACTCACCTTTATCATCTGTATAACTTAGCTGGGAATGCTGTTCCAAAACGGATGCCTTCCCGAAAACCTTTTGATACTGTCTGGCTGTTTGATCAATGATGTTCACGAGCGGCAACGCCACAATCACCCGTTTTTTGTTAAATCTTTTTGCATGCTCAAGTGCAAAAGCTATCGAAGCCAACGTTTTCCCCAACCCGGTCGGTACAACCAGCGCCCGAAAAAACAAAGGTTGTTTTGCCGCTTCTCTGCAAGCCATATATACTTCATTTCTATATCTATTTATCTCTTTATCCTGGCTTTCCATGCGCAACTTAAGCATATAGTTCTGTAATTGTTCATCCAGTTGTTGTATACTGAATGCTTTTCCCCGCCGTTTTATACTCTTTCCATAATCAAAATAACGTTCTGTATCCAGAAAGTCAGAATCTACAAGTGCAGAAAAACACATTCTCATCAGCATTTCTTTGTACGCAAATGAAGATTTACGATCAGATTTTCCTCCGAGCGGCAATCCCGGAAATCGTTTCAATATGTCTTTAATCATTTGCATTTCTGTTTGTGACAACTCCGGAATTGCTTTCAAATATTGCGGGGCTTCACGAACCTTTTCCTCAGACAACCTTGGTAGATCCGGCATCCCTGTATGATGACCCGCTACTATCAGAGCAGCCATGATAAGTCGTTCATCCCGCACCTCTTGTAGAATGTCACAAAGCGCAATCACACCACCAATAGCATGTTGGACTGACCCGCGAATTTTTTTGTCTGCTTTTAAGTATTGTACAAACGCACTAGACTTTTTCCCCAAGTCATGTGCAATCGCAGCAATGGCCGTGATCCCGTAACGATCAAACGTATGGCTAAAACGTCTTGCTTGAAAATACGTCCCCTTAATATGCTCATCCAAATAATGAGGCTCTTTATTTTCAGCAAAATGGGCAATGTATCTGATTTTTACCACCTTCTGTGAATTGGAAATTTAACCATACATTAATTATAGTAAAAATTTTCTTGCTCTGCAACACAAAAATTTGAACATTTAATATTTTTTAAACCCCGCATCAAAAGTGACGAGTTCATAAAAAAAGAGATGTTTTTTATATCTGTTTTCATTGGACTCATATCATATAAATGTCTGTTAATATTGAAATTCCGCTGCCGAACAAAAAAAGGCCAAACTATCGGGGCAATACCCATACCCTGGTAGTTTGGCCTACACACGTAAAAATCAAGAAAAACGTAAATTTCCAATTCACAATTTCAATCCACGCACTTACTGCGTACACCAAGATATAAACAACGCATCAATCGTGTTGATGTTTAAACCTTAATGTACTCCCATAAAATGCGAATAAAATATATAGGGTAGTTTATCAGAGATGATTAAAAGTTTCAAACCGTCTCTATTTACCTTCATTTTGTCCTTACAAATATAGCATAAGACAATCCCCCTCCCCAAAATCTAATTGAACACTGCATACTTTAAGGATTCCCGCGTTCTTTCAAAGTTGGGCAGTGCGCACCCTTATTGGATAAGACCATATCCCAACTGGTACCCCGTTTGACCCTTTTCCCCCTGCTACCTATTCAAAAAGTTCATCTGCCAATTTTTCGATTTGGGCTTTTCGTTCCTTTGTTTGTTGCCTGTCAATGCGCAGTGTTCCATCTTCGACGACGAGAACGTCTCCGGCTTTGACAGCGGATGGGAGCTCACTTAGACGGATATCCACAGTCGTCCGGTCCTCTTTTTCACAAACAGCAAATTCCCCTTCGATCCGATCAACAATATATTTCATCAAAAACGGCCTCCTTTATTGCGGGGTAAAAGAAGTGTGGGTGGTATATGTTTTCCCTTTTACAACAGCTTTTATATCAATCCGCACTTCATAGCCGGGAGCCGCTCTGCTGATCCGAACCGGAAGCGGCGTCCCTGCCGTCCCCTGATAGACGGTGTCCTTGCTTTTGTAATGAAAAGTTGCCTGATATGCCGCGCCTGTCAAACCTGTAACCATTAAATTGATTTTACCATACTGCTGAGGCGTTTGATCATCAACCTTCGCCTGTAATGTACCATTAGAAGTGGTTCGCTGGGACGGCTGCTTTACTGGCGGAACAGCCTTGCCGGAAGCCGTTGCATTCCCCGCTTCCGAAGACAAATGATTTGGCGTTAAAGACGGAACCGGCTGGAATTCAATGGAATGCCCATCTGTCACCGCTAAAATGGTCTTCATTTCGTCTGTCCGGAAAATTTGAATATGATTCGCCTTTAAGCGATTGATTACCTCGTCACTTGGAAGGCCGTACGAATTAACCTTCGCTACCGAAATAATCGCGTACTTCGGTTTTACGGCATCCAAAAACGCCTGGCTTGTTGCAGTCTTTGAACCATGGTGCCCCACTTTTAATACCTGGGACGAAAGATCCTGGTGCGTTGCAATCATATCTTCTTCAGAACGGAAGGGGGCATCTCCCGTGAATAGAAAAGTGCCCTTCTCCCCATAGGAGAGTTTTGCAACAGCCGACCAGTCATTCATCTCTTCGTGATAATCTTTTACAGGCGCGGCAAACTTCATCGATGCCCCCTGCAGCCCCAGATCCACATTCGCTTTTGCCTGTTTGATTTTAAGCCTGCTATTTTTCACGGCCAGCAAAAAATCTTCATAGGTTCTGGTTGTATTCACGACCCGCGGCGCATATACATTTTTTACTTTTAAGTTTTCCAGGACCGTATCCAGGCCCCCGATATGATCAGCATCCGGATGGGTGGCAATCACATCATCCAATTGGCTGACATGCAGCTGGCGGAGATACCGGACAACATCATCGCCTTTGTCATTATTCCCGCCATCAATTAACACATTTTCTCCTTTTGGCGTTTGGATGAGGATGCTGTCCCCTTGCCCGACATCAAAAAAATAAACCTTTAGTTTTCCTTTTGGAAGTGATGCAGTACTTTTATGATGGCTGTCTGTCTTGTTAACAGTTTTGCTGTCTGCTTTACTCTCTGATTTTTCCGTGCTTACCTGCTGAACCTGCTTTTCTTTTGCCGGCTGGCTGTTAGCGGGTTGGGTTTGGCCGCAACCGCTGCAAAAGAGCATGAAGAATAATAGCAGAAACCATGCGCCCGTCCGGTTAATTTTCAAATTTTATTCTCCTTCTTTCCATATGGACTCAAATGGTGAAAAAACTGGAGCCCCTTTCAAAGTGGCAAAGACATCATTAGTTTACCATACACAACCCGCTCTAGAGAGAAGTCCGGATAAAAAAACCAATTTCAAATTTGATAAGGAATTTGGCTGCTTTTGTCGTATATAAATAAAGATGGCATGGAATGTAAAAAAGCTTGCACTTGGAGACGCTGTCGTATACAAAAAATTTTTAAACTGGATTGGAGGGGAAATGGCATGCCAAACTCCCGGAAGCGGCCCAAATTGAAAATTCCCAAGACAAAAAGCGAATGGTTTTGGGACATCATTGGCTATTTATTTTTCTTTGGTTCGATTATTTTTCTGGTTAGCGTTTGGGGGAAACTTCCAGAAAAAGTTCCCGGACATTATGATGCCTCCGGTAAAGTCGATCGTTGGGGATCAAAATGGGAACTTTTGATTTTACCCGGCGTGGGGGCAATCCTTGCGCTATTGATGCAGGTTTTGGAAAAATTCCCTCATATTTATAATTATCCTGATCGATTAAATGAATCAAATGCAAAACAATTTTATGTGCATAGCCGGAAACTGCTAAATCAATTGAAAAATATTTGTCTGATTTTCTTTGCTTTAATCTTATTGGAATCCATTGTGATTGCAATGGGATGGGGAAACGGGTTTGGTAAATGGTTTTTACCTATCGTAATCATTGGCATGGGAATTCCAATTGCATCAGGAATCGTGACGCAAAAAAATAAAATAACAACAATACGATAAAGGAAGGATGAACGCTGAAAAAGTTTCACCACTCAAACCAATATAAAGCAAAAAATACGAATAAACGGCGCTGTTCCTTAACATAGAACCCGTCTACGTTAAGAAAGCGAGAAAATTCGGCGTCCTTCCTTTACTTAGAGCACGCCTATGTTAAGAAGGCAGAAAAATTCGATGACCTTTCTTAACATAGAGCACGCCTACGTTAAGAAAGCAGGAAAAAATGACGGTAACCCCTAACGTTTTTATATAATATAAATAGCAGCATGTTGAAGGAGCGGTCATAAATGAAAACAAGAGAGGACGCTATTCATTACTGTTTAAAACTGGAAAATACATATAAAGATTATCCCTTTAAAGATAAAAATTGGACATTAATGCGCCACAAAGAAAACAAAAAAGTATTCGCCTGGATTTTTGAAAGAAACGGCCATATTTGGATCAATGTGAAATGTGAAAACGGCTGGCTGGATTTTTATCGCCGGAAATACCATGCTGTTGTTCCGGCATACCATCTGAACAAAGAGCATTGGAATTCCATTATTCTTGACGGCACCGTCCCGGAGGAAGAAATCTGTGATATGATAAGGCAAAGCTATCACCTAACAAAGAAAAAAGGAATTCAGTCAAATAGGAGCCGGTAAAAATGAGAACACGCATTACGGAGATATTTAAAATAAAATACCCTATTATCCAGGGAGGCCTTGCTTATCTCGGGTATGCAGAATTAGCTGCTGCTGTTTCCAATGCGGGCGGCCTGGGGCAAATCACTGCCGCGACGCTGCGAACACCTGAAAAACTTCGCAATGCAATTCACAAAGTACGAAAATTAACCGGGAAGCCCTTCGGTGTAAACTTTGCAATCGCAAGGTATAACGGCCGGTACGAGGAGTTGCTTGAAGTGGCCATTGAAGAAAAGGTTCCAGCCATTTCCATCAGTGGCGGTAACCCGCAACCGGTCTTCGAAAGGATAAAAGGAGAAAACATTCGTACACTTGTGCTTGTGGCTGGAACAAGACAAGCACAAAAAGCTGAACAATTGGGTGCAGACGCAGTGATCGCCGTCGGGCAGGAAGGCGGGGGCCATTTAGGCCGGGACGACATTGGCGGCATGGTGCTCATTCCCCGGGTTGCAGACGAAGTATCCGTTCCTGTAATCGCCGGCGGGGGCATTGGGGACGGGCGTGGATTATTGGCTGCCCTTGCTCTTGGCGCAGAAGGAATTCAAATGGGGACCCGTTTTATTGCCACCAAAGAATGTATTCATGCACACGAGAAATATCAGCAGGCCATCGTGCATGCAAAAGAAACGGATACAGTAGTGATTAAGAGAACATTAGGGGCACCTGGCCGGGTCTTGAAAAACCGCTTTGCCTTGAATATTATGGAACGTGAACAGGAAGGGGCATCCTACGAAGGCCTGAAAGAGATGATTAGCGGTAGCGCAAATTGCAACTATATCTATGACGGAAACGAAGAAAAAGGTTATGCATGGGCCGGACAGGTCATCGGCCTCATCAACACGATCCCGACAGTGCAGGAGTTGTTTGACGAGATGATGCATGCTGCAGAAAAAGGGTTATACCGATTAAATCATATAATGAAAGAACAAACCCACAGATCATCGTGAAACAACGATTGACGAATCTGACGAGGCTCCCCGCCCAATATCTCGTTCGGATTGGGTAACAATTGAATCCTCTGCTAAAAAACTGCCAAAGATGGATCTTTGGCAGTTTTTTTATTCCACCCATTCCAATGAAAGAGGGCATTACTTCCATCCGGCGCCAGTCAGATTCAACGTGCTTCCCACGCTTCAACATAGGAGCGGGCACCGGAAATTTAAATCGCAGCATCTGACATCTGCAAATCTGCCAAAGATGGATCTTTGGCAGATTTCTCATACCACCCATTCTTTATCCGGTGCCAGTTAGATTCAACGTGCTTTCCGTTTCTTCAACATCCCAAGAATTTAAATCGCGGCTACGGACATCCGCCCCAGTTCTCCGGCTGCCTTCACCCGAATTCTTGTCGCATTTCCCGGAAGATAGGCGAGCGGCACATCTTCTATATCCACGATGACAAGGCTGCCGGGATCTGCCCCTGCTTTGATCGCTTCTTGCTTCGCCTGGGATTTGGCAGATTCCAATGCCTGTTCCCTGCCTATTTCGTCAAGAACGTAAATTTTTTCAATTTGGCCGCTGACTTGTGCAATCGCAGAACCAATCGCATTGGCAACACCGGAATGTTCCGGGCGGATGACCCGTGATGCGCCCTTTAAAGAGTCCGGCAGCAATACACTCCCGCCGCCAACAAGGATGACCGGAACCGGTGCCGCACTTGTTTTCATCTTATCGATGGCTTCTTCGACCATTTCCACCATTCTGCCATACACCTGCTGCATCACTTTTTTGTCAAGATGCGCTACTTTTTCCGGGTCGCCCAGTTCCACTTTTCCAAGTGCTACTGCCACATCGGTGGTGGTGAGGGTGTCTCCCCCGAAAATCAAACCTTTTTCCGGAAGCCTGTAACCGACGCTGTCCGGCCCGATTGTGAACTCCCCGTTATCCCGGATTCGTACAATTGTCCCGCCGCCAAGACCGATTGAAATGAGATCCGGCATGCGGAAATTTGTCCGCGCTCCGCCGATTTCAACGGCAAGCGATGACTCCCGGGGGAAAGAGTTGACAAGTACGCCGGCATCCGAAGTCGTCCCCCCGACATCGACCACGATCGCATCAGACAATTGGCTTAAATAAGAAGCGCCGCGCAGTGAATTGGTCGGTCCGCAAGCAACCGTAAAAATCGGATATTTTACGGCATAATCAACCGACATCAGCGTGCCGTCGTTTTGCCCGAAAAAGACGCGTGCTTTGATACCTTCATTTTCGAGTGCCTGAATAAATCCTTCTGCGGCTGTTTTGGCAACATTGACAACCGCTGCATTCAAAATGGTTGCATTTTCCCGTTCAAGCAGGCCGACGGAACCAATTTCGGACGATAACGAAATCGCAACCTCATCTCCTAATACTTCCCTAAAAATTTCGCTTGCCCTGTGCTCATGGTCCTGGGAAACAGGTGAAAAGACGGAAGTGATCGCAATAGAATCTACTTTTCCTTTCACTTCCCTGGCAATTTGAAAAAGATAATGGGTATCGAGCGCTGTAATTTCCCGGCCGTCAAACTCATGGCCGCCGCGAACGAGATAAACGTGTTTCCCTAACGCTTCCCTTAAATCTTCCGGAACGCCGATCAACGGTTTCACAGCCAATGTGGCCGGCGCGCCGATCCTCACAACCGCAATATGATTTAATCTCTTTCTTTCTACAATGGCATTTGTACAATGTGTCGTGCCAAGCATGGCATAGTGTATTTGATCGCGCGGGACATTGGCATCGCTGATGATCTTATGCATCGCATGGTATATGCCTGTTGCCACGTCTTCTGTTGTCGGCGATTTGGTTTCCGCAATCACAGTATTCTTTTCATCCAGTAAAACGGCATCTGTATGTGTGCCGCCAACGTCGATTCCAACACGGTAAACTCCCATTATGAACGCACTCCTTCTTTTGCAAGTTCTTCCACCGGAACATAGTCCACATCATATCCGAAATATTTCGGGCCGACCGTTGCCAGTCCTTTTTCTGTTCTCCATTTTGGATGGCACGGAATTCCAATGACAACACACCGGGCGCCGTAACGAATTCCCTCTGTTGTGATCGGGAGCCCCGTTTCCGCATCCAAAACAGCGATTAAATCCGGGGTCATGCACAATAAACGTTCTTCCGTCCGGGCCAAAAGATGCTCGTTTTGAAACCGAAGCGTAAGCGTCTCTCCTTTATTTTCATGCATGCCTTCAAACGTTGCTGTCCCTCTTGCAAATCCGGATTCCGTTTTACGGTTAATATCTTTCACTTTGCCGGAAAACAGCGGAAACCCTTTGACGCTTTTGACAACTTCCCGAATTGGATTTGCGTTGTTTTCCTTTGCTTTCCGGATCGTTTTGCCAATGGTTTCTTCGAGTTTTAAAATATTGCGGACGCCGCTTTCTTTTAAATTTCTCCCTTTCATCGCGTACATGGCAGTCATCGCAGATCCTCCCATTTGGACCGTTGCTGCCCGGGCAATCCTTTCTGTCCAAACATTATCGATGGTAGAAAGGACAACGGTATTTCCTTTTTCATCCGCTAAAACGGCCGGCGTTGCAGCTATCCCGTCCAGATAAAATGTCACCATTTGCAGTTCCGGAAAAGCCCGCCCCATTCCATCCGCATCGACAACAGGCAACCCCAGTTTCGCAGCTAACGCAAAGGGCAGCATGGAGTTGACCCCGCCGGCCTCAATGGGAAAAGTAGCATAAATTTTATCGCCAAGATACGTTTCCAATTTTTGAAAAGCAACGAACGCTTCCTCACCGCTAGGCGCTTTTTCCAGCATGACAGTCGGTGCGCCCATCATGGAGGAAGGAACCACCAGGGCATCATCCGGCACTTCTTCCGCATCCAATAAAGTGACCTCGCCGTATTCTTCAATTGCCTGGATTGCCATCAGCTTCCCGATGTACGGGTCACCGCCGCCCCCTGTGCCCAGCAAGGCGGCTCCAACTGCGATATCTTCTATTTCCTGTATTCCGATTTTTCTCATTACTTTTTAGGCCTCCAATATTCAGGTTCTTTAAGATGCAATTTTTTCTTCAGCGGGGTTTTTCCTGACGGCCTGGACAATCAGCATGCCTGCCAGATATACCGCTGCACTCGCCGCCAATGAATTGATGGACGGGATCCCCATTTTCACAAAGTATCCGACTGCAAAACCCGCAGCCCAGGAAATCATCGTAACCCAGTTTACATTTTCTTCTGTCTCCGGCAAGGTTCCTTTCATCCGGCTGGCATCCAATTCCTTCTTGTGCGTTCTCAGTACAAAGTAATCCACGACAATGATGCCAGCAATCGGCGGCACCAGAACCCCGAGAAAAACAAGAAAATCCGTAAAGCGGCCGAGGATGCCCATCACAGACAATAACGTCCCGATGATGCCGATGACGAGCGTCACGAGGCCGCGATTCAATTTGACGTTCAATATGCTGTCAAAGATATTCGTAAAGCCGAGTGATGAGGAATACAAGTTCAAGTTATTGATTTTAACGGTGGAAAAAACAACAACCAATGCGCCCAGCCACCCGGAAGTTTGCATCATGATGCTCGCCACGTCACTTGTTTTGGCAGCAAGCGCCATGAGTACGGCAATCATATTGATCCCAAGCTCACCGACAATGGTGCCGATCATCGTCATCCAGAAAACATCTTTCCCGTTTTTGGCAAATCTGCTGAAATCCGGCGTAATCACGGCTCCGATAATAAACCCGCCCGCCACCATTGTTGCGGCAACACCCATTGTCAGCGGTTTTCCGGCAGGTGCGCTTGCCACTAACTCCGTAATAGAGGATTTGTTGAGCACATCATAAATGCCAACTGCCACTGCCAATAGAAAAGCAGGAACAGCGATGGATGCTGTTACACTTAAAATTTTAAAACCAAAGATGACAAGAACCGTTACACCCAAGCCTGTAATCGCGGCCGCAACCGGCAGGCTGATTGCCCCGTTCGTGGATTGTACGATCCCCTGGGCAAAGACAGCGTTTTGTACGCCAAACCAGCCGATGCAAGAAATGGCAATTACAGCGCCAATGATGCTTGACCCGTACCTGCCAAAGCCCGTCCACCGAGATAGCAGGCTGGTTGACATCCCTTCTTTTGCACCCGCATAGCCAAGCAGAAAACTAATGACTTCAAGGATGACACTGCCGAACATCGTTGCCCAAAAAGCCTGCCAAAAGTTCATCCCGTATCCTAATGAAGCCCCCAGAATAAATTGTGAAATCGTCGCTAATGAGCCGACCCGGACAATGGTGATATTCCACAACGATTGGCGGCCGGACGACGGTACCCGGGACAGAGCATAATCATCACCAAGACTTGATTTTTTTTGCATTTTGCAGCCTCCGTTTTATAAAATTTGCTCGCCAACAGCTTTTATTTTGATCCGGAGAATTTCCCCTTTCATGTACTCAAAAGGATACTCTTCTATATAAGCAAGTTTGACGGTATCAGGATCTGCGCCCTTTTTGATGGCTTCTAATTTGCAGGCAGAAGCTGCTTCGGCCACCACTTCTTCTTTTGAGCGGTCATTTAACCAGTACACTTTATCTGACACTTCGCTGATGGTCGCATCACAAGCCCCGATTGCCCCGCTATACGGATAGCCGGCCGGATTCAGCACTTTTTGGTACTTTCCGAATAGATTCGGGTTAAAAAGCGGGCTGCCTCCGCCGACCAGTACAATGGGGAGGTTTTTTTCTTCATTTTGCAGCCGGTCCAGGATTTCTTTTATTTTTTGCACCACATACTGGACAACCATCGCACAATCATTCGTTGGTACATATTTTAATTTTTCTGTTTGGAGTTCGGGGTCATAAAAAGCATCAGGAAAGAGCTTAAGAAAGCAATCACTGACTGTCAGTGCATCTCCTCCCCAGGCAACGCCGTATTGCTTAATATCATTCGAAAGCAGTGGCAACAGCTCCACTTCCCCCTTCCGGATAACAGGCCTGTTCCCTGTGCCAAAAGGCAGGGAAATGATTTCCGGCATCTCAAGCCCTGCTTCCAAGCCGGGGAAATCGGAGGAGCCCATGACTTCAGGCAAATCCCCGCCGGCAACACGCGCAGCATACACTTTGCTTCCGCCGATATCCACCGCAATCACATCTTGAAGCCCGGAAAGTTTCGCTGCCCCTTTCAAACTGTTGGCCGCTCCGGAAGCAAGCGTTAGAACTGGGAATTTCATCGCTTGTTCAACAGACATTAACGATCCGTTATTTTCCGTCAGCCAAAAAGGGCATTCCAGCAAGAGAGAGGAGAAGCCTTCCGCTAAATTGGCAAGCATTTTTTTGATCACTCTCGACAATAAGCTGTTGAGCAAAGCGGCATTTTCCCGTTCCATAAACCCAAGGGTGCCAAATGAGTGGGAAACCGTAACAGGCATTTCCGGGAATCTTTTCCGAATTTCATTTTTTACCGCAACTTCCTCATTTTCATACAAAGGGGAGTAGCTGCCCACGATGCAGACGGCATCAATTTTTCCATCAGCAATGGATTGGTAAAGCGGTTCGAGCGGTTTGAAATCCGCGATCCGGCCGCCGCTCTTGTTGTAGCCATGATCACTTTCCATAAAATACGGCTCTGTGATCAAACGCCGAAGTGTTGCCGGCCATTTAAGCGCCGGGGTGATATTGACAGGCCTTCTCGCAATGCGGATTAGAGCTGTTTTTGCTAAAACCTTCTCATCGTATACGGCATTCATTAGTTCTGTTGTTCCGATATAAATCCCTTTTACTTCCTCTGCCCTGATCTCTGATTTTTGCAGCAGGGCCTTCATTGATCGATATACGCCTGTATAGACATCAGGGGTGGTCAAAGAACTGGAAACCATTTTGAGCTTCCCATCACCGGAAACCAAAACGGCATGCGTGTTGGTCCCGCCAATATCAATGCCAATTTTCACCTTGCTGCCTCCTCCCGGCCGTTTCCTTCTGAAGAAACTGATTTGGAATCCGGAACATTTCAGGACCCGTTTGTGCAAGCATTTTTTTCGTCTGATACAGTCCCGGAGCCTTTACCGTTAAAACCATGGCCATCATCCCTTCACGGAGTTCCGATACAGCTACAGGCAGCCCGGTTTCATAATGAACGAAAATGATTAAATCAGGGGTTGTACAATGGCACGCATCCGGAATTTGAAAAGAAAGAAATTCATTTTGAAAATACAGTTTTGCGCGTTGCTTATGGTATTCCATCTGCCCGGCCAGTTCCAACGCGCCCACCAGCATTTCCGCTTCAAACCAGCGATTGATGGCCCGGATTTTCCCGGCAAACGCAATCTCCATCTCCCCGTATACAGATTGAAAAAAGGCATGGCGCAACTGCTGCACTTTCACCCAGATAGAGGCGTTTTGGGCAAGTATTTTTCCAATTTCCAGTGCCAGCTTCAATGTTCCCGGTACCATGGCCGCCCTCATACGGGACCCGGCAGCCCCGAAGCAGGCAAAATGGCAATACCCATCCTGCTGAAACATAAATTCTTTCAAAGTGCGCGAGACATGCTTTGCTTCATTTATTACGAGCGTTTCGTCTTTTGAACAGGCGGCGAGCGGAACGGCCGGGATTCCAGCATGATAGAAATGCACCATCTCCAGTTCGGGGAAGGATCTGCCCATCCCATCGCCATCAATGACCGGAAGATGGCATTTGAACGCAGCCAGTAAAGGGGTTAATGCATTGATCCCCCCAATCTCCATTGAAATCACAGCGTCTGCTTTTCTGCCTGACACAGATTCATATTCTTTCAAAGCTTTTACAATTTCTTCCCCTGCAGGCAGATCTTCTTTCATTAACACCGTGGACCCTGCGGCTGCGACCGGCACGACCCACTCGTCTGCCATTTCAACTGCGGTTTTTACTTCTATCACGTCATCTTCTTCCATAGCAGACAAAAGCAAATACGCTGCTATTTTCGTATCCCCGCCGCCTCCGCTGGATAAAAATTTTGCGCCGGCGCTTATGTAAGCAATGTCTTCCTTGTGAATGAACCAGCTCATGACCTCACCCCTCACCAAATACAATGCAAATATCGTGCCAAAAATATAAACGGACAGAATCGTTCATTTCGCAATGTATTCGGACATTTTCAAAGTTTAAAAATCATTTTTCTCATTTTACAGTTTGAGAAAAGCACGTCCAGTTTTGCCGTTTTTCCTCGTAAAATGTTGAGTTTTCTCGTTTTTTCTCATCTTTTCGCATGGTTTCTCATAATTCTCATTTTTATCCCTGTATCTTCTTTAAATACCGGTACAAGGTAGCCAAACTGATGCCCAAATCCGCTGCTGTTTTTTTCTTTCCCTCTGTACTCCAGCCGTTTCGCTCCAACAATTCCAGCACTTTCCTTTTCTCCAGTCTGGTTTGATAATGATTTGTCCGTTTCGGTTTTACAGATGGAGGAAATGATTTTGCCCCTCTTTGTAAAGAGGATGGGAGGCTTTCCAATGTTACCGTGTCCCCAATCTGCAATTCCACAAAATGGCGGACCACATTTTGCAACTCCCGGATATTTCCCGGCCAATCATATTGCATAAGCCTGTCGAGTGTTTCTGCCGCTAAATTTTTCGAATCTCTGTTCAAATCTTTTGAAAACTTTTGAATAAAATGCTCAATCAGGATAGGCAGGTCTTCTTTTCTTGCCCTGAGTGGCGGAATATAAATGGGAATCACGCTGATCCGGTAATACAAATCTTCCCGAAATTCTCCCTTTCTGATCAATTCCTCCAAATTCCGGTGTGTTGCTGTGATAATGCGGACATCGATCTTCCTGCTTTTGTTTGATCCAATCCTTTCCAAAGTTTTTTCCTGTAACACCCGGAGTATTTTTGCCTGCAGATACAAGGACATATCCCCGATCTCGTCTAAAAACAGCGTGCCGTGATTGGCCAGTTCAAAGCGCCCCGGTTTTTCTTTTTCCGCTCCCGTAAAGGCCCCTTTTTCATAGCCAAACAGTTCGCTTTCCAGCAAGTTTTCAGGTATCGCCGCGCAGTTTAAGGCAACAAAAGGCTGATTTTTCCGCTCACTTTCATGATGGATGGCCTGGGCAAACATTTCCTTTCCCGTCCCGCTCTCGCCGCGCAGCATGATGGTTACATCGCTTTTCGACACCCTTTTTGCCGACTGGATCGTCTGTTTTAAAATCTCACTTACACCGAGAATATCCTCAAAATGGTAAAGGCGCCGGCCGGCCTGCTCCGGTTTTTCTGTCTTCTTTGATTTCAAAAGGATCATATACGAGACAATCCCCTGTTTGTTTTTTACCGGTTGAATGGTGGCAAAATAGGCTTCCCCCTTAATTCTCGGCACTTGCACCACCGTCTCATCCTTTTCTTTCCCACTTTTGATGCTTTCCCATTTTTCCTTTGTGATATATTGCGTAATCTTTTCACCCATTAAGGTGGTCCTTCTTTTGCGAAAAAGCGAAGCCATATGTTCATTCATTTCTTGGATCAATCCGTCTTGATCCACTAGACAAAAAGGCTCGGTGATCGATTGAATCAGTTTCCGGGTTTCGAGATGGATCTCCCCGAACCTTTTTTGCCATGATTCCCTTTCTAATTTCTCAGCCACCCACTGGCATGCCAGTTCTGACAATAACTTCAAGTATTGAATGTCCCGGGCGAACCTTTCTTTCTCGCCCTGTTTCGGCCGCAACAATAAGACGGAGACCACTTTCATCTCCCGAACAATTGGAAAATAGTAAACGGCTCCCGCCTCTTCCCGTCCGGCATCCATACTTACGCCCGATTTGAAAATTTCTTTTATATACGCTTGATCCAAACCCTCACACTGCAACAACGCATCCTTTTCCTTTATCTCCACAAAACCCGGCGTAGCGGAAAAAAAGGCTTCATTTAATGACTGTTCAAATTCCGTGTATGGCATCTGCAACTCCCTCCAAAAGTCATAAGCGGTGCCTGCATACCCGAAAAAGAGTGACAGGCACCGCTCTGCTAGATTGTTTATTACCACTCATTCAATCGGAAATCATTCGATGTAACATTCCAAAAATTGCTCCAAGCCTTTTACCTATACCCGTACTAGTTGGGCTATACTGAAAGAACTTAATTATGATGATGTATCTTATATTCCCCAATAATCTTTCTGGTCTCGTTTAGATCTTTCATCACTCTGTAAGGCTTCGTAATCACCCGAAAAGGTAATTTGGAAAGAAATTCACTAAGGTCTTGTTTGTATTCCTCAGTTAGTCTAAACGGTTTTGTTGATATCCTATTATAAATTTCTTGATAAAATACTTTTCCAAAATCAATATTTTTATCAATTACCCGATGACATTGTTCACACTCTATTTTTGTGATTATATCATTAATATATGTGACTTTATGTGTGACTTCTGTTTCACAATGTATACAATATAAGTCGGCTTCCATTTCGAGCTTTTTCATTTGATTTTCCTCCCTGTGATTTTTCTCAGCTTTCTACAGCAAATTCAATATGCCTGTTGCCCATATCATTACTATCTTTATAAAATCCACTGAGCAGGAAAATAAATTAACCACTTTAAGGGTAATCCACCTCTCTTTATTAAGTCAATTTATTTTTAATCCGTTCAGCTCTGAAGAGTAAATTCATCAATTTTTAGATGTTTTATGATAAAATGACTTATCCACATTTAGAAAATTTTTCCATCTATTTTTTCTGCTTTCAAAGCCAAAAAGAGCCGAATTTGCAAATTTCTTTTTTAAAATTGTGGATAACTTCAAAAAAACCTTTTTTTACATCACA
>NZ_JARTJQ010000018.1:0-54499 GCF_036225245.1 Weizmannia sp. CD-2023 | reverse complement strand
TCATCCGGGCGGCCAAAGAAAGCGGGGCGGAAGCGGTCCATCCGGGTTACGGGCTTTTGTCCGAGAATGCGCCTTTTGCCCGGAAATGCATTGAGGCGGGGATCATTTTTATCGGGCCTTCTCCTGCAATCATTGCTGCGATGGGCAGCAAAATTGAAGCGCGCCGCACGATGAAAGCAGCAGGCGTGCCGGTGATTGAAGGCGTGGATGATCCGCTTGAAGATGAAGAAGCGGCGGTCCGGGCGGCTGAAAAAATCGGTTATCCCGCAATGCTGAAGGCTTCGGCAGGCGGCGGCGGAATCGGGATGCAGGTGGTCCAAAGCGAAAAAGAGCTGCGCAAAGCGTTTGCCGGCAACAAAAAACGGGCGGAAATGTTTTTCGGGGACGGCGCGATGTTCATTGAAAAATATATTGAAGAACCGCATCATGTAGAAATCCAGATTCTGGCAGACCAATATGGAAACGTTGTGCCGCTTATGGAGAGGGAATGTTCGATCCAGCGCCGCCACCAGAAAGTTGTCGAAGAAGCGCCATCGCCTTTTATCAGCGAAGCGACCCGGCAAAAGATGCTGGATGCGGCAGTGAAAGCAGCAACATCTATCGGCTATATAAATGCCGGCACGATAGAAATGATCGTGGACCGGGACCAGCATTTCTATTTTCTTGAGATGAATACAAGATTGCAAGTGGAACATCCGGTGACGGAAGAAATTACCGGGCTGGACATTGTGGAAGAGCAGTTGAAAGTCGCTTCAGGCGAACGCCTCACGATCACGAGGGAGACGCTCAAGCGAAACGGCCACGCGATTGAAGTGCGGATTTATGCCGAAGATCCGAAGACATTTCTGCCATCGCCGGGTAAAATTACGGCTTTCCGACTGCCGGAAGGTGAAGGCATCCGCAATGAGACGGCCGTGGAAGCAGGTTCTGAAGTGACTCCTTTTTACGACCCGATGATTGCAAAACTGATTGCCTGGGGCAGCTCGCGCGAAGAAGCTTGCAAAAGGATCAGGGATGCACTTTTAAACTATCAAGTGGAAGGGATTAAAACGAATATTTCAATGCTGATTGACACCGTCAGCCACGAACAATTTTTAAAAGGATATACTACCACGCATTTTGTCAATGACTTTTTAAAACAAGCGGAGTCCCGCAAGTAGGCGGATTCGAAAAGGGGGAGAATCCGAAAGAAAGTAGGGCCTGCCACCGGTTAAAGGAGGCAGGAAGACGATCCCGCCGTCATCTATTTTTAATAGGGACACAAAGATTTAAACCAAGCAGAGCTCTGGGAGTAAGATGACCAGATGGAGGAAGGGATCCGTCGGGTTCAAAGGTGAAAGGCGGGGAGCACCCGGGAGAACATACAAAAAGAACCCAACCATGTTCCAATTGTCAGTGACTTTTTAAACAGGAGGAAAAGCAGATGGAAATTACAGCAAGTATGGCAGGAAGTGTTTGGAAAGTGCTCGTAAAGGAAGGCGACCAGGTGAAGGAAGGCGACGATGTGGTCGTCCTTGAATCCATGAAAATGGAAATTCCGATTGCCGCCGAGGAAGACGGCACAGTCGTAAAAGTTCATGCTCGGGAAGGCGAGTTTGTCAACGAATCCGATGTGCTGGTGGAACTGGAGTAGCGCAATTTGAAGGAGGCGGGGATGTGAAGCTGCCTGAAAAAGTGACCGTGAAAGAAGTCGGACCGCGCGACGGGCTGCAAAATGAAAAGGCGGTCGTGGCGACAGAAGAAAAAATTGCATGGATCAACGCATTGTCAGATACGGGTCTGACGTACATCGAAGCAGGATCATTCGTCCGGCCGGAATGGATACCGCAGCTTGCCGATACCGGAGCGGTGCTGGAAAAAATCAGACGGAAGCCGGGCGTGACCTATGCCGCGCTTGTCCCGAACGTGAGGGGGCTTGAGCGGGCCTTAAATGCAGGTGTGGATGAAGTGAGCGTCTTCATGTCGGCAAGCGAAGGACATAACCTCCGCAACATTAATAAAACGATTGCGGAAACCTATCCGGTCTTGGAAAAAGTGGTGAAGGAAGCGAAAAACGCCGGGAAATCGGTAAGGGGATATATTTCGACGGTGATTGCCTGCCCGTATGACGGACCGGTTTCCCCAAAGCAAGTAAAAGAAGTGGCCGGCCGCTTGTTTGCGATGGGCGTGGATGAAATTTCTCTCGGGGATACGATCGGTGCCGGCGTGCCGACGGATGTTGAGCGGTTGCTCGGCGAACTGCTGAAGGATTTTCATGCAAGGCAACTGGCGATGCATTTCCACGATACAAGAGGGACGGCACTTGCGAATGTTGTCAAGTCGCTCGAAATGGGGATTACTGTTTTTGACAGCGCAGCAGGTGGCCTGGGCGGCTGCCCGTATGCGAAAGGGGCAGCCGGTAATGTCGCCACGGAAGATTTGCTGTACCTATTCGCGCAGATGGGCATTGAGACCGGCGTTGATCTTGGCCGCATCATCCAGGCCGCACAGCAGATTGAAAAAACGATCGGAAGGCCGCTTGCAAGCCACCAGATGGAAATTTACAGGATGGCAGGAGGAGCATAACGGGAACGTTTTGCCGGAAAAAGCAAAAGGCACTGGCGTGGTGATCCAGAACAGCCCGGAACCGCAAAACAGATTGCAAAGCCGATCGGAAGGGCGCTTGCAGGCAAACAGGCAGGAGGGGAAAAAGAACATGACAGGAACAGTTTTATTGGAAAAACAAGATGGCATCACCGTGATGACGTTGAACCGGCCGGAAGCTGCAAATGCATTATCCAAAGAAATGCTTTCGGATATGCATGAAGCTTTATCGGAAGTAAAAAAAGACCAGAGCACGCGCGTTGTGATCCTGACCGGCGCCGGGGAAAAAGTGTTTTGCGCCGGAGCGGATTTAAAAGAGCGGAAAGGCATGAACGAGGAAGAGGTGCTGCAGGCCGTACGGAAGATCGGTGCGGTTGTAAATGAAACGGCCGCGCTGCCCCAACCGGTAATTGCGGCGCTAAACGGGTCGGCATTCGGCGGTGGGCTGGAGCTGGCGCTGGCATGTGATCTTCGCATTGGCGCCCGCGAAGCAAAATATGGGCTTACCGAAACGTCGCTCGCGATCATCCCGGGAGCGGGCGGCACACAGCGGTTGCCAAGACTGATCGGGATTGGCAAAGCGAAAGAACTGATCTACACGGCGCGACGGCTGACTGCTGAAGAAGCAGCGGCAATCGGCCTGCTCGAATACGCTGTGCCGCGTGCAGCAGTAATCGAAAAAGCGTTTGAACTGGCGGGGGAAATGAAAAAAAACGGCCCCATTGCACTCAGGCAGGCAAAAACGGCCATCGACCACGGGACAGAAACCGGCCTTTTAGCAGGGCTGAAAATCGAAGAACTCGCCTACAACGCGCTCATTCCGACCGAAGACAGGCTCGAGGGCTTGCGGGCATTCGCGGAAAAGCGCGCCCCGGTATATAGAGGGAGGTAATGCAATGGACTACGAAAGCAAAAAAGCAGAGATTTTAAAGGGCGGAAAGGAAAAATACCACCAAAAAAACCGAGAACAGGGCAAATGGTTTGTCCGCGAACGCCTGCAAATGCTGCTGGATGACGGGCTCAAGGCCGAAGACGGGCTGTTTGCCAATGCCCTTGCGGGGGACCTGCCGGCAGACGGAGTTGTCACCGGGCTCGGAAAAATTGGCGGCCGCACCGTTTGCGTTATGGCCAACGATTCGACCGTAAAAGCCGGTTCATGGGGCTGGCGGACGGTCGAAAAAATCATCCGCATCCAGGAGACAGCCGCGAAACTCAACTGCCCCATTTTGTATCTCGTCGATTCCGCCGGGGCGCGGATTACCGATCAGATCGAGATGTTTCCGGGCAGAAGAGGGGCAGGGCGGATTTTTTACAACGAGGTGCATTTGTCCGGGAAAGTGCCGCAAATTTGCCTCTTGTTCGGGCCGTCTGCTGCCGGCGGAGCGTATATTCCCGCATTTTGCGATATTGTCGTAATGGTCGAGGGCAATGCGTCCATGTACTTAGGCTCGCCGCGGATGGCCGAGATGGTGATCGGTGAAAAAGTGACGCTCGAGCAGATGGGCGGCGCAAAAATGCACTGCACCGTTTCAGGTTGCGGCGATGTGCTTGTGAAAACGGAAGAAGAAGCGATCCGTTATGTGCAAAAATACTTAACCTATTTTCCGGACAATTTTTCCGAAAAGCCGGCAAGAACAGAAGCAAAAGCGCCGGCTGCGTTTGAAAAAACGATTGAGGAACTGATCCCGAAAAATGAAAATGCCCCGTTTGACATGTACCAGCTGATCGAGCGGATTGTGGATGAAGATTCAATCTGCGAGATTAAAAAGAAGTTTGCGCCCGAACTGATTACATGCCTCGCACGGATTGGCGGCCGGCCTGTCGGAATGATAGCAAATCAGCCGCGGGTGAAAGGCGGCGTGCTTTTCCACGACAGCGCCGATAAAGCGGCAAAATTTATCCATCTTTGTGATGCGTTCCATATTCCGCTTTTGTTTCTCGCGGATGTGCCCGGTTTCATGATCGGGACGCAGGTGGAGCGGGCCGGCATTATCCGCCACGGGGCCAAAATGATTTTTGCGATGAGCGAAGCAACCGTTCCGAAACTGTCCGTCATTGTCCGGAAAGCGTACGGTGCCGGCTTATACGCAATGGCGGGCCCGGCGTTTGAACCGGACTGCTGCATTGCGCTTCCGTCTGCATCGATTGCGGTCATGGGCCCGGAAGCCGCGGTCAATGCCGTATACGCCAATAAAATCGCCGCACTCCCGGAAGAAGAACGGCCGGCATTTTTCGCGGAAAAACGGGCGGAGTACGTGAAAGACATTGACATTTACCGGCTTGCTTCCGAACTGGTTGTGGACGCCGTCGTACCGGGCAACGAACTGCGGGAAGAACTCGAACGCCGGCTTGAAATGTACAGCGGGAAGAAGGAAGACTTTTCAAAACCAAAGCACCCGGTATACCCGGTTTGACCCAAAAAGCAGCTGCAGGCACGCAGCTGCTTTTCGATGTGGCTCCCGGAAAACAAAAATGGCAACGAAAAGAAACCGCATTGTGCGCTTTTCTTCCTTAAAACGGGGTATGAATGTATTATCAAATGCCAACGAGGAGGCGCATCTATGGAATTTCGGAAAGCCCATCTGGATGATCTTCACCATTTAATAGAGCTTAGAAAGCAGCAGCAAGTTGCCCAAGGCATCGAACCGAAGACGGACATTGATGCCGATTTGGAAAAGTTTTTTCAAAAGAAATTAAAAGAAGGCTCCATGGTCCAATGGCTTGCGGAAGTCGGAGGAGAAATCGTTGCCTGTGGGGCCGTCATTTTTTACGAATTTCCGCCGAGTTATGTGAATAAAAGCGGGAAGAAAGCCTATATTACAAATGTTTATACAAAAGAAGAATACCGCGGCCAGGGGATCGCGAAAGAATTGATGGAAAAACTGGTTGATGAGGTGAAAAAGGCTGGCATCTCCAACATCTGGCTTGGCGCTTCGGAAATGGGCAAGCCATTGTATAAAAAATTCGGTTTCCAGGAAGTGGATGAATGGATGGAACTGCATTTATGATGACATGAGAAAATGAGAAAAACCGGTAATCCGATTCCCAATTCTATTTTTCCTTTTCATTTTATTGTGAAGATTATATAATATTTTAAAGGAGTCGGAAAAAATGTCTGATTTTGTTCACGATACAACTTCCAATGTTTATTCAGATGGAAGTCATGAATATTTAAAAAATCAATTCCTAAATATTAAAAATAAATTTCAGTTAAAAGATCAACAATTAGCTACTCTATTTGGGATTTCCGATGAGAAAACTACAAAAATTCTCTCTGGAAAGCCATCTACTTTGATGAAGGAGAGTTAAAAAGAATCCATTATTGTTTACCGTTTTTAAGTACAGGATTCTCTTTTATAGACTCAAAAGAGAGAGTGAGAGCGATAATAGAGGCTAATTTGATAGGAGATTATAATCTTTCCTATGAAACATTAGGTAAGTATGCCAATGTGCCTTGTGATGTGCTTAAAGCTTTTTTTGAAGGAAATGATCATATTGATGTTGATCATTTGATGAATATTTGTGTGAATTTGTTAATGCTATCTTTTGTTTTAAGACCCGAACTTTAATTCATTGTTTACCGATCAAGTTCTATCCTTGGCTTCTTCTGAGGACAATTTGGTTATCCCTGACTTTGATTCGATTTGTCCAAAGGAACGCTTAGAAAATAAGGCCTTACATTTCCGTGCCTTCCAAAGTGTATTTTTTGAACTTCCCCATTTGCCGGTCTATACTTAAAATAGTAAGGAGGAATGTACGATGTATGAAATTGCCATTATTGGAGCTGGTCCGGCCGGGGCAAGTGCCGCCATTTTTACGGCCAAAGCCGGGAAAAGCACAGTGCTTTTTGATGGTGGCACGAGCGCTACCAAGCGGGCTTTGCTGAAAAATCACTACGGCGTAACAGAAATAACCGGACCAGACCTGGTCGAAACCGGTAAAAAACAGGCAGCGCAATTCGGGGCCGAACTGGTCGACGAAAAAGTCGAATCAATTGAAAAAACGGAAAATGGTTTTACCATTAAAACAGAACAAGGGTCGTACGAAAGCAAATACGTTATTCTTGCAACCGGCATGATTGCAAGCCTCGGGGAAGCCCTTGGCGTCAAAACCAAACCGGCAACAGAACCACGCGTAAAAACCGTTTTTGCAGTGGATGCGCAAGGAAAAACGAATGTCCCGAATGTATGGGCATGCGGCACGGTTGCCGGCGTCTCCATGCACACCATTATCACAGCAGGCGACGGCGCTAAAGTGGCTGTCAACCTCATCAGTGAAATCGACGGCAAACGCTGGGTCGACCACGATGTTTTAGGAAAATAAGCCGTTGTAAACGAACCGGGCAAAATTCCGCCCGGTTTTCGTTTGCTTTTTTTCAATGTGGGCTGGAACTGAAAAGAATTCGTCGCAGATCAAGCATTCTGACATGCTTATTGTTTTTCCAAAATCAAACCACCCCCTGCAAAGCCGGGCACTGGGGATGCAGCCGGTACACGCGGGATTCAGGCAATCATCAAACCTTTTTTGCGTAAAGCCGTCTTTCCTATTCCATGGGAGGATTGTTAAAAATGGAATTTATGATTACAATAGATAAAAATATCCAAAAAAATAAACCGAATTTTTAAAAAACGGGGAGTTGAGGTTCATGTATCGAATTTTTCAATATGGATTTGTGATGGCGTTTACAGGACTATGTATGATGTTTTTGGTTCATCTTGTTGATGGTTATTCAACTGTAGAGCTCGGAAACTCGCTGATTAGTCAAATATTATTGATTCCAAGATTTTTTTTGATTTTTGGTATATTATTATTGATTCTCTCTTTCATTATTTGGTTTAGAAATTGGGCGAAATCTAAGGCAAAAAAAATTTCATGAGTTTTAAAGTAGAGTAGGCTTAGTTGGGCCTGCTTTTTTTGCGGCGAGCATCTGTATTCTGAATAAGTGAGGATGTTATTGCGATAAACACGGCTCCCGAAACCAGGAAAACAATCGGGTCAAATTATAATTCCAAAAAACGGTATTAGCCAACAATAGGTATGTTATTTGTAAAATGATTTAGAAAGAATCTGCCAAAATGTACCACTATCTTTTCTGTTGAACTTATAGTAAAATAAACTGTTAGCACATAGAAAGGAGGCAAACGTCATGGCAAAGAAATCGATGATTGTCAAACAAAAACGTGAGCCGAAATTTAAAGTTCAGGCTTACACACGCTGCGAGCGGTGCGGGCGTCCTCATTCGGTATACCGCAAATTCAAACTTTGCCGCATCTGTTTCCGGGAACTTGCGTATAAAGGCGAGATTCCGGGCGTAAAGAAATCCAGCTGGTAAGCCTTCCCCGCTCCCCTTTTTCGGGGCACGGGATACATATCCCCGTTCTTTCCGCATCTTTGTAAATTCTTTAATCCCTCTTCATCATAATTTAACAAATCGGTGGTACTCTAAAATCAGCGGGGATGGCAAGCGTGGCCATCATCGGTACACCGCGTAGGCGGAGCGGGTACCTTGATTTCCAGTACAGCCGGCATGTTTACTTGGAAATCCAAAAGCTTTCCCTTCTAATTTTTTTAAAAGGAATTTCGGCATGCGTGCAGAAATTTTTCTTTTATAGAAAATGAAAAAAGGGGGAGGACATATGAAAATGTCGTCATAGGCAAAACCTTTTATGACGAGGTATGTGTCAAGTTTTTCTCGATTGTGAGATGTTGAAGGCAGCCTTCCAATGCGATTGAGAAAATTTTTATACATATGAGACAGTTGTCAAAACTGAATGGTTAGATTTTATGCCAACGCTCCATTCCAATATGCTACTATTAAACCAAAGCATTTGGAACGGAGCAATGGCAATGGACACGAAACAAGACTTTTTCACCCGTAAAAAAGAGGAGTCCGGAATTGTGCTGAATGCAGTGCAGCAAGAGGCCGTAAAGCAAACGGAAGGTCCGCTTTTGCTTTTGGCTTCCCCCGGCTCCGGAAAAACGACGACAATCATCATGCGGATCGGCTATTTAATTGAAGAAAAAGGGGTGGCGCCTGCACGGATTAAAGCCATTACGTTCAGCCGGGCCGCTGCCGCTGACATGAAAGACCGGTTCCAAAAGCTTTTTCCGAATCTTCCGCCCGTTGATTTTTCAACGATCCACAGCCTTGCTTTTGAACTCGTCCGCGTATTTTTCAGACGGACCAATGTCCCTTTCTTGCTGATTGAAGGCGAGGCGGGACCGTACCAGAAGAAAAAAATTTTGCGGAATGTGTACAAGGCCATTCATGGAGAGAAGATCACGGAAGACCAGCTGGAGGAACTGCAGACGTATATCAGCTACATCAAAAACAAGATGATCCCGCCTAAAAAATGGGGGAAGGTTGCGACGAGTGTGCCGGAAGCTGCCCGGATTTTAAAGGAGTATGAGACGTTTAAAAAGCAGGGCACCGGACAGCTGCTTCTTGATTTTGATGATATGCTGATATATGCGAATGAAATATTAAGGCGTGATCCGGATCTTCTCCGTATGTATCAGGGGCGTTATGACTATGTGCTGACGGATGAGAGCCAGGATACGTCCATGGTACAGCATGCCATTGTTGAAAAGCTTGTGCGGCGGCATCGCAATTTGTGCGTTGTCGCCGATGATGACCAGTCGATATACAGCTGGCGGGGTGCGGAGCCGTCCTACTTGCTGAATTTTAAAAAAGTGTATCCGGATGCGAAAATTTTATTTATGGAACAAAATTACCGGTCATCTCAAGAGGTTGTTACGGCTGCCAACCAGTTTATCAAGCGCAACAAGCACCGCTATGACAAAAACATGTTCACGGAAAACCCGCCTGCCGGGCCGATCCGGTTTGTGCGTCTCCCGGATTATAAATACCAGGCAAAATATTTGGCCCAGAACATTGTCGTTTCCGAAAATTTTTCAGAAATTGCCGTGCCGCAGAACCCGAATGCCATTAAGGACGCATCCGCTTTTGTGGCCGGTAAAAAAATCCAGCACCGTGTGTTTGGTCATGGTGAAATTGTTGATATTGATGGTGACACCCTTGCCATCCGGTTTGAAAAACGGACGATAAAACTGTCTGCCCTCACCTGCATCGAAAAAGGGCTGCTCGAGGAAGCCGATCTGTAATCGTGTGTGGAAAAACGGAAGCGGATATAAAAAATGCCGGGAATTTCCCGGCATTTTTTATATCCCTGACCGCCGCAACAGAGGCAAGAGATAATTCAGCGATCACGTCCTGTGCCTCTTTTCACTGAATTGGAACGCCCCAGGCCATTTGGATGACTGCAACAAAGGTGCCAACCGGCGGGATCCCGTGCAAATCGGAGCAGGAAATTCTTTGCTGTTTGGCAGCATTCCCAATTTTTACTGCTCGCGGATGCTGTTTTCTTGCAGTTTTCTTTTTTTCCTCCAAATCAGCAGCTGTTCTGTCAAAATGCCGACCACAGATCCAAGGATTAAGCCGTTGTTTAAAAAAGTAGCGATCATCATTGGCAAATGTTCGGTCGCATGAGCCGGCAAAAACATCGCCCCGATTCCGACCAGGAAGGAGATGCCTGCTGTTGTGTGGGCAATCTCTTTGTCCGGGCTTTTTTCAAGATCATTTAAGGCAAGGCCAACCAATTGTGTGAAGACCACAAAGGTAACGGCATAACCAACCGGCGCGGGAATCGCAGACATGATATGCACGAGCGGTGGCAGCAGAGCAATGATGGAAACGAAACAAGCACCATACAAAAATGGTTTCAGCACTTTTATACCGGTTTGTGCAACATAGCCTGCCGCTGCTGCAATCGGAACCGCACCGACAGCGGAAAAGATGCCGGCAAGCAGCTGGTTGATGCCGGATATGAACAGACTGCTCCGCACCCGCTCTTGGCGGACTCCCGTCACATTTCCCATGACGCGCACAGACGTAATCATATTCGCAGTTAACAAAAGCCCGATGAATACACCGGTTGTGACGGCACCGGAATCAAAACGCGGTTTTCCAAAATCAAACACAGCGGGAAGAGAGAACCAGCTTTCCCCAAATGTAATAGCCGGTGCTTCACCGAAAAGCACGAACAAAATCCAGCCGCAAATCAAGCCGAGCATGATCGAATATTGCTTGACCCACGGTTTCTTTACATGGCCAAAATAGAATGTAAGCAATACGGTGACAAGGCTCAAAACAGCAACAAGCGGCCGGACTTCCTGATGGGCACCCGTAATGCCGAGCATCCCTTTCATAAAAGAGCCGCTCAACTGCAGCACCAACAACAGCAAATAAATAAATGTCACTACCGGCGTAAACAGTTTATTTAATTGGTCCACAAGTCCGGTAAAAGCGAGCAGGAAGAAAAAGATGCCGGTTACAATCAGTGCGCCTGCCAAATATTGCAGAGATTCAGTGCTTGAACTATACAAGCTGCCGACAAGCCCTGCATAAATGGCAAACACGCTCCACCACAACCCGGCCGGCCCTTCATTGATGGGCATTCTGTGGCCGAAAATTCCTTGCAAAAGGCCGCCGATCCCGAGTACAAAAAGCGTCCGCTGCACAAACAGGGCAGTCTCACCTGCACTGAAATGGAAAGCATCCGCAATGGCAATCGGGGCCGCGATCGACCCGGCGATCATAAATGCCATCCATTGCAGCGACGAAATCAATGTTTTCATAGACACACCGTTCTTTCCGTTCAAAAAATGGAAAATACCAGTAAATATAATTATAGCAAAACAGGTTTTACATTTTAAACATAATACACTTTGCGGACGAGGGAGGGATAGCGGGCATGGCGGATAGCGGCATAAACAGGGGTTGCAAACCGGACGGGGCGCGGGTTAAGCCATGTTTTTTGCCTCTATTTAAATGATATATATGTGGCAGGGGCTAAGCTATGTTTGGATCCGCAAAAAATTTCTGGGCGATCTTCATGCAGAACGCTTTTTGTTTGTCACTAAAAGAGTTGCGGCTGCCTTTACTTAGGCATGCTATCTCGAAAAAAATTATGATGGATAATTTTTGCTGGTGCTACGTGGTAGCGGCATGGCCGGTTATGTTGAGGAAGCGAGGTCAAAAGGTGTTGTTTCTTAACATAGAGCGCGTCTACGTTAAGAAAGCGAGCGAAAATAGCTTTGTTTCTTAACATAGAGGTCGGCTACGTTAAGGAAGCGAGCGAAAATTGCGTTGTTCCTTAACATAGAGTACGTCTACGTGAAGAAAGCGAGAAAAAAAGGTGTTGTTTCTTAACATAGAGGCTGTCTACGTAAAGGAAGCGAGGTAAAAAGACATTGTTCCTTAACATAGTGCACGTCTACATTAAGGAAGCGAGCAAAAAAAGTGTTGTTTCTTAACATAGAGCCCGTCTACGTTAAGAAAGCGAGCAAAAAAGACGTTGTTCCTTAACATAGAGTCCGTCTACGTTAAGGAAGCGAGGTCAAAAGGCGTTGTTCCTTAACATAGAGCCCGTCTACGTAAAGGAAGCGAGCGAAAAAGGTGCTGTTTCTTAACATAGAGCCCGTCTACGTTAAGGAAGCAAGCAAAAAAGACGTTGTTTCTTAACATAGAGTGCGTCTACATTAAGGAAGCGAGGTAAAAAGACATTGTTCCTTAACATAGAGCATGTCTACATTAAGGAAGCGAGAAAAAATTATATTGTTCCTTAACATAGAGGCCGTCTACGTTAAGAAAGTTCGGTAAAAAGATGTTGTTTCTTAACATAGAGGTCGTCTACGTAAAGGAAGCGCGGTAAAAAGACGTTGTTTCTTAACATAGAGCGCCTCTACATTAAGGAAGCGAGCAAAAAAGGCACTGTTCCTTCAAATAGAAGCGTCTATGTTCATTCTTTGCCAAAATTTGTTTGGGTAAAAACAATCCGGGCAATGGATCCCTTGCCCGAAAACATTCCTTATTCTGTGACGCTTACGCTGGCGCTGGCAACTGCCCGTTTGTGTCTTCTGATTGTATAGAAAATGAGGATGGCCCATATTGCCGCAATGGCTGTATAGGTAACGCCGTACCAGCCGCTACCGGCGCCCGCCATTTTTAATAAAGTTTGCACGTTGCTGAACACAATCATGCCGCTGACAATGACAGCCAGCAAATGAGCCGGTAAAATTTTAACCAGATAGGCTGCAATCGGCGCGGCGATCAGGCCGCCAAGCATGAGGGCGATCGTCCAAATCCAGTTAATTTGCATAGCGCCGAGGGATAAGAGGAAACCGATGCTTGATGCCAAGGATACAGCAAATTCACTAGTATCCACCGAGCCGATCACTTTCCGCGGTTCGATGTCATTTCTGGACAGCAAAGCCGGTGTGGCGATAGGGCCCCAGCCGCCGCCCCCCGTTGCATCAAAAAATCCTGCGACAAAGCCAAGTGGGATAAAAAATATGTTTGACCTGGTTTGCTTTTTGACTTTCGACGCCCCGCGCGTATTGAACAGAAACCGGGTAAGAATATAGAGGCCAAGGGCGATCAGAAAAATAGAAATGTACGGTTTTAATGTGCTTGCAGGAAGATGGCTAAGCACGGTTGCCCCGAGAAAGGCGCCGACAGCTCCAGGTACAACCAGTTTCCAAATGATCCCTTTATCGACATTCCCAAATTTCATATGTGAAACTCCGGAAGCCGCCGTTGTAAAAACTTCCGCCAAATGCACAGAAGCTGACGCGACAGCCGGCGCAATCCCGAAAGCTAGCAAAAGTGAGGTTGAAGTCACCCCGTAACCCATTCCAAGAGATCCATCCACCAATTGCGCGGCAAGGCCGACAAGTGCTAAGACAATTAATTTTTGCATGTTCAAGTTCCTCGCTTTCTTCATTCATAAATTTAATTCATCCTGATGTAGAGGAATTATACGCATCAGGGCCTATCCTGGTTCAAACGGCCGGCCTTGCAGAAATAAAAAACTTTCCGCCATTTTTACGGAAAGACAGCGAGTAAAGGATAAGCGCTTATCTTTCAAAATGGTACCCATTTTGCTGGAATTGGCACCTTGCTGCTCGCTGCAGGTTGCCGGACTTCATCGGGCCAGATCCCTCCGTCGCTCTTGATAAGTTATTTGTTGTTTAAAATTTTATCAGAAAATAAATGGAAGTCAATATAATTATTGCAAGTTTTTTTATCGGATTTATCCGAATGGAGGGATAAAGAAAAAAACTCCCTATCAGATCACGCTCTGTCGGGAGTTTTTTTTCTTTACGCTGATTGGTTTTTTTAAAGCAGGTTCAGAACCAGGCGGGGCATCATGGCCGCTTTCATTTGCTTCACAAAACGAAAAAGAGTCCAAACGGGTTGGCGTGCCGCCCATTCTGGCAGTTTGACACGCCGTGCACACCGTGTCTGTCCTCTCACCGCCAAGGGAACCGGTTTTATCAACACCGCTTGTTTGTGCTCGCTTATCGCGCAGTTGTATTTCTGTCCTCTCCCTGCCCAAAAGACCGGTTTTATCAACACAGCCGGCTGGAGCCTATTCCTTTCCTTTGATTCTCAGTGACAGGACGACGAGCACGATTAAAATAGCAAGGCAGACGCTTATTCCAATCGGGTTTCCGCCGCCCAGCAAAAAGGACAGGAAAATGCCTGCCAGTGCAAGCAGCGCAATCCAGACCATGAAAGGATACCCTTTTACACGGAAGGAAGGCAATTTTGCATACGACTTCCGGAGCCGCAGTTCGGCTGCGCAGATGGCGATCCAAACAAGGACGACGGTAAATCCCGGGATGGTCATCAAATAGCTGATGACCTCATTCGGCGTAAGATAGGCCAGAATCACGCCGGCTAAAATAAACAGTGAGGTCAGCAAAATACTAATGAGCGGGACGCCTTTCCGGGAAATTTTTAAAAAGGCGTGCGGCGCTTCTCCGGACTGTGCCATGTTAAACAGTGTGCGTGAAGTGGCATAAATGCCGGAATTGGCGGCAGAAAGAACGGCCGTCAAGAGCACAAAATTCATCACATGGGCGGCAGCGGGGATCCCTGTGCGGCTGAATACCTGTACAAACGGGCTTTCCACGGAAGAAACCTGATTCCACGGGACAATGCCACAAATGACCAGGATTGGCAAAATATAAAAAAGCATGACACGAATAACGGTCTGTTTAATCACACGCGGCAACACTTTCTCGCTGTCTTTTGTTTCCGAAACGGTAACGCCGATCAGTTCCGCCCCGCCGTATGAAAACATAACGATCAGAAAAGCATTGAACGTACCGTGAAGCCCGTTCGGAAAAAAGCCGCCGTGCGCGGTATAGTTGGACAGCGTGGAAGATGTCCCGGGGAATAAACCGAATAAAATCAGCGCACCAAGCAGGATAAAAACGATCAACGTGATAATTTTAATGCCGGCAATCCAAAATTCAAATTCGCCGTAGTACTTCACTTCAATTAAATTGATGCCGACCATGAAAGCAGCACAGAGCAAACTGAGCAGCCACAATGGCGCGTGGGGAATCCAGAATTGCAGGAAGCTCCCGGCTGCAAGCAGTTCCACAACTGTCACAATGACCCAGTTGATCCAGTACAGCCAGCCAATAATGAAAGAAACCCGGCTGCCGAACGCTTTGTGGATCAGATTTTGGACGTTGAGGCCGGGGTGGACGAGCGCCATTTCCCCAAGCGCTGACATGACAATGAATAAAAGTACGCCGCCGATCAGGTAAGAAACGGCAACACTTGGGCCGGCAAGGCTGACGGTATCGGAGCTGCCTTTAAAAATGCCGGTTCCGATCATCCCGGCCAATGCGATGAACTGGACATGCCTTGGTGATAAGCCTTTTTGCAAATGATGTTGGTTTTTTTCCATTTCTATCAATCTCACTTTTCTGTTTTAGATAAACGCTTTTCAGTGCTAAAGCATTTATTCTATTTTAGCAGAAAAAAAGGAATATTGATATACAAAAAAATGGAATCGCCGGATGACAGATCCACCCTCATTTCACACCAAAGCAAAATGCAAAAAACGGCGGGACACCACTCATCGTAGTATCTCGCCGTTCTGTTTAATATGTGTCCCGGGATGGTTGCCGAAGCGCTGAATATCCATATTTGAACATGTCGTTCTATTTAACTTGTGCTCCGCGATGGGCCGAAAGAAGAGGAAAATGCGCGGACGGATCCCCTATTCAGCTTACTTTTTATCAAACCCTTGTCGTTCTACAAATTCCTTCATAAAAACGCGCGACGGTTCTTTAAAAAATTGTGCCATTTGGCCTGTCCAGGTATCGTTCCTTTTTCCGTTTGTGCGTTTTGTATAATATTGCGAAACCGTTTCATTGTATTCCTTCAGATCGCGCAAAAGACGTTCATCATCCGGATATTCATCTTCAAAATAAACATGCTCAGCCGCCATGCGTGGTTTTTTCGCAGACGGATCGGCCGGATAGCCGATTGTCATTGCAAATAGCGGAAGGACATATTGCGGGATTTTCAAAAGTTCGGCCACTTCTGGCAGCCTGTTGCGCAAGCCTCCGACATAACAAATGCCAAGCCCCATCGATTCCGCAGCGAGCGCGGCATTTTGCGCAGCCAGTGCAGTGTCGATGAGCGCGACCATAAATTTTTCCGTTGTCTCAAGTGTATCTTGCGCCTCTACGCCTTCCATTTGTGCCGCAAGTTCATGTTTATGGAGATCGGCACAGAAAATGAGCAGATGGCCGCATGTTCCGACATGTCGGTTCCCGGTCAGTTCTGCTAGCTTTTGCTTCCGCCCGGGATCCTGAATGCCGAGAATCGTATAGGCCTGGACAAAATGAGAAGTGGCGGCTGCCTGCGCGGATTCCACAATCAGGCGGATTTGTTCATCAGATAGCGGCCGGTCTTCATAATGGCGGATCGACCGGTGATTGAGAATCGTTTCAATGATGGTATTCATTCCTTTACACTCCTGTCTTTGGTGAGTCCACTGTATGTTCAAATATAGCACAGAAAAAAACGGCCGGCATGAAAGGTGCTTGTTGTCCAGCATGGCCACAATGATCTGCCAAAAAATATTTTGATTAAGGCTAAATTAACCTATTTTCGCTTTGGTATACCCAAATTGAACTTCGAGTATGTTCATGCGGAGGGCGGAAGAACATTTTACCCTTCTCCATTATTTATATATCCGCCTTTATGATGCCAGGGGGGGCGAAGTCAGTGAAGGCGTTCGATTTCATTTTGCACAAACGTAATTGTCGCATGCTGCTATATCGCGCCGGCCGAACCTCTGAAGTCCCGGAATTTCCGTCCGATGAAAAAAACACTGCAACCCTGATCCGGAGGGCTGCAGTGTTTTTTGCTATTCGAAATTAAGCTGATAGTCTTCCGATTTGATCATCTTTAATTTTTTTGAAAAAACATAAATGAATCCGACATTTAAGATAAACGGCAGCACAAAGAAAGTGCTCAGCATAATGGCAATATTTTTCGCAGTCCAGCCGCCTTCAGCAAGATGCATGAAATTGAGCGGGCCGACTAAGCCCGACAACCCGAATCCTGCACTGTAAGGCGTGCCCTGAATATGAAAGACGCCGGCGAGCGCACCGAGAACGGCAGCAGTGATGAGCATCGGGAAAGCAATTTTCGGTTTCATAAAGAAGTTTCGCATCTGAATTTTCGGCGAGCCAAGTACATGGGCAAGGGCGGTACCGAGCGAGTTGGCTTTATAGCTGGCGATGGCAAGCCCGACCCCGGCGGCACAAATGCCAAGATTTGCCGCCCCTGAACTGACACCTGAAAGCATAATAACGGTTGCTACGCCGACTGTTGAAATCGGCGATAAAATAATCAGGCAAAAAATGACGGCAATAATGGCGCCCATTACGACAGGCTGCATGCTTGTCACATGTGCCACCCCGACGCCGACCAGCCCGGTAGCCGCTTTAATAAATGGCAAAATTGTAAGTCCGATCATGCCCGGTATTAAAATACTCAATGTCGGGACCAGGAGGATGGAATAAGCCTTTAACCTTGTTCCGACCCACTTGACGAATAAAACCGCCAATGCCGCTGTAATCCCTGTATTGATGACAATCCCGATCCCGTTTAAAGCAAATGCACCGGCAGCCGTTTTCTGGATCGCGCCGCTCCCAACCATTGCGGCAATGCCGACACTTGCAATTTGGATCGGTGTCAATTGAAAGGTAATGCCGACCATAACGCCAATCAATACAGGCAGCATGCTCATGATGATAACGGTTGCATCAACAACATGCTGCAAATAAGGCGCATGCGGGATAATCAGTTTCAATATCTCCCCGAGTAAGGCGTTTGGGATCAGAGAAACGACAATGCCTATGCTCATTCCGTTTAACAGTTTGCTAAAGAAATCTTTCATTATTGGAAGCCCCCATTTTGTTTTGACCTCGCTGCTGACGCTGCCGGATAAGCGCCGATGCTTGTCTGTTTGCGTATGATTATATAAAACATTCAGATTATAGTCAACAAAAATTTTTAATACTTTACCGCGTGTGTGCACATATGCATAAAAGTGCTAAAAACCATATAATATGAACTTAAGTTTTTCGTGCCAAAATCAATTACGATCGGGATAGACATTGCTTTTGGCAACACATAAAGAAGTAATAATGTTTAGTTCAGCTTATATATAGGGCTTGCTAAATAAGCAAAATTCCTAAATTTGGCAAGAATGCTGACAGCTTTGGCAAAAATTTAAATGCAAGGGTTTTATAAAAAATCCAGGGAAAAGCTTGCACTTGAAAGCTGAATCAATGTATAGAGAAGGCAGAATCACGCATTTTCAAAAATGGCTTCTTCTAGAGCCTACTGACAATTTGGGTGCAAACTCAGAATTGGATTCGTTCAACAAGCCCTATATAAAAAAGTGATCGAAAACAATCTCAGATATGATTGAAACAATTGACATCCGTGATTGCTGGCATGGCATGAAAAATGATTTTTTTTCACGATGGAAGCGGTATAATAAAAGTGGTGTTTTAGAAGGTGTTATGCCGGGCAAAAAAGAACATAAGGATGCGGAGGGATACGCCATGAAGAAAATTATAAACGACCCTGGAAAAGTCGTCGATGAGATGCTGGATGGATTTGTGTATGCCCATGAAGGAACAGTAAAACGTTTGGAAGAGACAGGCGTCATTTATCGTACTTTCCGGGATGAAGGAAAAGTAGCGCTCATTAGCGGCGGCGGCAGCGGGCATGAACCGAGCCATGCCGGTTTTGTCGGGGAAGGGATGCTGTCTGCGGCGGTTTGCGGTGAAGTGTTTACCTCGCCGACGCCGGACCAGATTTTTGAAGCGATCAAAAAAGCCGACCAGGGAGCCGGTGTGTTTATGATTGTGAAAAATTATACAGGGGATGTTATGAATTTTGACATGGCCCAGGAATTAGCTGAAATGGAAGATATTCAGGTGGATAAGATCGTGGTTGACGATGACATCGCGGTAGAAGATAGCACGTATACAGCAGGAAAGCGCGGTGTTGCCGGTACCGTCCTTGTTCATAAAATTCTGGGCGCGGCAGCAGCAGAAGGGCAGCCGCTTCAGGAAATCAAGGCGTTGGCTGAACGGCTTGTACCCAATGTGAAGACAATCGGCGTCGCGATTTCGCCGGCAACGGTTCCAGAAGTCGGAAAGCCGGGTTTTGTCCTTCAAGAAGATGAAATGGAATACGGTGTCGGCATTCACGGGGAACCGGGTTACCGGCGGGAAAAAATCAAGTCGTCAAAAGCGATCGCGGAAGAACTCGTTACCCGGCT
The DNA here is from genome assembly GCF_036225245.1 of Weizmannia sp. CD-2023. Lineage (NCBI taxonomy): Bacteria > Bacillati > Bacillota > Bacilli > Caryophanales > Bacillaceae > Heyndrickxia > Weizmannia sp. CD-2023. The sequence goes on along the minus strand of NZ_JARTJQ010000018.1, from coordinate 35,219 downwards.
GAAAAATGCGTTCAACTGGAAAGAAGGGGACCGGTTTGCGCTCCTTGTCAATGGGCTTGGGGCTACACCGCTTATGGAACAGTATATTTTTACCAAGGATGTGCATGCCCTGCTTGACCGGGAAGGCCTTACCGTTCCGTTTAGAAAAGTGGGCAATTTGATGACGTCCATTGATATGGCCGGCCTTTCCCTCACGCTTGTAAAACTGGAAGATGAGGCGTGGCTTAAATTTTTAAAACGGCCGGTGTCCGTCCCGGCATGGGTGTAAAGGAGGAGGAAACATGTTAACAGCAGAAACAGCAACAGACTGGCTGCATCGTTTTGCAGAAAAAATCAATAAAAACAAAGCCTATTTGAGCGAACTGGACAGTGCGATCGGAGATGGCGACCACGGTTCGAACATGGCGCGCGGGGTGGCGGCTATGGAAGAAAAACTAGCAGCTGGCGGTTTTGCTACGGTCCAGGACGTCCTGAAAACAGCGGCGATGGCGTTGCTTGGAAAAGTCGGGGGTGCCTCGGGGCCGCTGTATGGCTCGGCGCTGATTGCGATGGCAAAACAGGCAGGGGAAAATGAACAAGATGTTGCGGCAATTGTAAAAGCTGGGCTTGAAGGCATCCAAAAACGCGGCAAAGCGGAAAAAGGCGAGAAAACGATGGTCGATGTCTGGATGCCGGCCTGCGAAGCACTCGCGTCCGGGTCGTTGACAAAAGAGGTCATTCAATCTGCCGTGGAGGCGACAAAAGAGATGAAAGCGACAAAAGGGCGCGCATCTTATCTTGGTGAGCGTTCCATCGGCCATCTTGATCCAGGAGCGGTGTCGAGCAGCTATTTGTTTGAAGCTTTGTTGGAAGGCGGGATTCTGGATGAGTAAAAAACCAGTCGGTATTGTTATTGTTTCTCATATACCTGAAATCGCAGCCGGCCTTGCCACATTGTTAAAGGAAGCGGCCAAAGACGTTTCCATTACGTATGCGGGCGGGACCGATGACGGCGGTGTTGGCACGAGCTTTGACAAAATTAATGCCGCCATAGCCGAAAATAAAGCGGATGATGTATTGGCTTTTTATGACCTCGGCAGCGCCAAAATGAATTTGGAAATGGCAATGGAAATGTCGGATAAGTACATCCGACTGATGGACACCGCCTTTGTCGAAAGTGCCTATACAGCTGCCGCGCTGATCCAGGCAGATGCAGAACTGGAAGAAATTTTAAAACAGCTGGAACCATTAAAGGTAAAATAAAAAATAGCCCGGGCCGGTATGAACGGTCCGGGCATTGCTTTTTTGTGGAAAAACATAGGAACTAGGCGGCTGCCCCAATGGCCATGAAACGTGGGGCAGCCTTCATCAAGTTTTCACGAAAAAACGGATGCCTTAAAAGCCTGTTCTAAAAAATGGCCATCAAGAAAAAAACGAACCTCGCACTGTATGCATGTCAGAGATTCACGAAAAACCGGCCACTTGTCTCCCATTTTAAAGTCTATTTTGCACGCCCACGCTGTATGGATGTCAGAGATTTACGAAAAAACCGGGCGCCACTTTCAATGTCATAATAAAGTGACTTCTTCCTCTACGCTTGCGGCAGCGGCAATGGACTGTTTTAAAATATCCAGGCCTTCCTGCAGCTGGTCGTCTGTAATGACAATGGGCATTAGAATGCGGATGACATTGCCGAAAATCCCGGCATCCAAAAGAAGCAGCCCCCGCTTGTTGGCTTCTTTCACAATCCGCTTTGTCAATGCTTTATCCGGTTCTTTTGTCGTTTTGTCTTTTACGACTTCAAATGCACACATGGCGCCAAGTCCGCGCACATCCCCGATAAAGGTAAACTCCTTCTGCCAGCTGCGGAACGTATCAAGCACATGTCTCCCGATTTTTTCCGCCCGTTCGTTTAATTTTTCAGATTCAATGATGTCCAGTACGGCAAGGGAGGCTGCGCATCCAAGCGGGCTTCCGGCATAGGTCCCGCCAAGTTCACCCGGATTTGCCGCATCCATTATGTCGCTCCGTCCGATTACACCGCTTAACGGGACGCCTGCTGCAAGAGATTTCGAGATGGTAATCAAATCTGGCACAACATCAAAATGCTCAATGGCAAAATAGCGCCCGGTCCGACTGAATCCTGCCTGTATTTCGTCCGATACGAACAAAATGCCGTTTTCCTGGCAGAAGTCATAAACCGCTTTTACAAATTTTTTGCCTGGCACAATGAATCCGCCTTCTCCCTGTACTGGTTCCATGACCACAGCCGCAACCGTTTCAGCGGCAACATCGTTTTGAAAGAAATTCCGGAACTCTTGGATCATATATTCTTCATATTCTTCATCGGTCAAATTGCCGGGTTTCCGGTAAGCATAAGGGTAAGGCGCCTTATAAACTTCAGAAGCGAACGGGCCGAATTCGTATTTATACGGCTTCACTTTGCTTGTCATCGACATCGTCATTAACGTTCTGCCGTGAAAGCCGCGGGTAAAGCTGATAATGGCCGGCCGCTTCGTATATTTTCGGGCAATTTTAACGGCATTTTCGACGGCTTCTGCCCCGCTGTTTAAAAGGATGACCTTTTTCTCCGCATTCCCTGGAGCGAGCGCTGCCAATTTTTCAGCCAGTTCAATATAAGGTTCATACATCATGACGTTAAAGCCGGTATGGATAAAACGTTCAAGCTGTTCTTTGACAGCTGCGACAACTTTCGGGTGGTTATGCCCGACATTCAGCGTGCCGATTGCGCCGGCAAAATCAATATACGTATTGCCGTCCACATCTGTAACAAGCGCGCCTTTTGCTTCTTTTGCAAAAGCCGGAATGCCGTTGCTGACACCGCGGGGAACAGCTTTTTCCCTTCTTTCCAGCAGTTCTTTCGAAAGCGGCCCCGGTAGAGAAGAGTATACATTTGCATTTGTCATTTTAACGCTTCCTTTTTATTAGTTGATGATATAGATGTAACCGATCTGTCATTATGGTGCCTTTTACAAGATTATGATATTACAAATATTGCAAAAAAACAAACGCATTTTAAGGAAAATTTATTGTTTTTTGATTCATCTTTTTGGATAGCGGGTAAACAGCGAATAAAACCGCCATGATCCCTCCTGATATACATAAGGCGGGCAATGCAATTCTTTGACAAAACCCCCATCCTGCCTTTAAGATGGGGGTAACGGATTTGCATTGCAAATTTGAAGGAGAGACAAAAATGGAAGTTGCCATCCCGATAGATTTTGAGCAGATGAAAGAAGTCAAAACAGAGTTGACGCGGTTTATGATGTCGTATAAATTCGCGCTCCATGAAGTGATGACAAAAATTGATATTTTAAAAGAAGAATTTCAGTACGTCCATGACTATAATCCGATTGAGCATGTAAAATCACGCCTAAAGTCACCGGAAAGTATTCTGAATAAAGCGTACCGGAAAGGCTGTGCGTTATCGCTTGATTCAATCCGTGAAAACATCCGCGATATTGCCGGCATTCGGATTACATGTTCGTTTATTTCAGACATATATGAGATCAGCAAAATGATCCAGCAACAAAAAGATGTAAAGTTAATTGAGTGCAAGGATTACATTCAAAATCCGAAACCGAACGGCTACCAAAGCCTCCATATGATCATCAAAATTCCGGTTTTCATGTCGGACAGGTCGGAAGAAGTGTATGTTGAGATTCAGATCCGGACAATCGCCATGGACTTTTGGGCAAGCCTGGAGCATAAAATATACTATAAATACGATGAGGATGTGCCGCAACATTTGAAGGAAGAACTGAAAGAAGCAGCACTGCAGGCAGCACAACTCGATGTAAAAATGGAGAATATCCAAAAAGAAATGAAGGAAGTCAAAAAACGAAACAGTGAAAACAGCGTGCACCAACTGATTGTAGATACTGAAAAGCTTCGAATCCCTGAAGATTTTTTAAAAGCGGCCTTAAATGAAACGGATGGGAAGGGATCCATTTGATCATTAATTTGAACGAAATGCCGGGATTTGTCCGGTTTGAAATGGAGAAATTAGGGGAAATGATCGCCCCGAAACTGAAAAAAGCCAACCAGTATGCATTTTGGTCCAAACCGCTGATCTTTGTAGCAGCGCTCAATTTGTTTTTGTTGCTTCTCGTGATGCCGGCGGAGGACCGCTCGATTCCGCTCCTCCTTTTCTGTGCGGTTGCTGGGGCGTTCGGCATGGCGCTGTCGCAGGAAGCGCGCGTTTTGAGAAAAGAAATTACGAAGCTCAGTTTTTCCTATATGAAAAAACGGATTGAAAAAAGCAGTATTGTCCCGGACCCGGTGAAAAAACGCTATGCGGCACTAATTGAAAAAGAACCGACGAATATTTTTCTCCACTTTATCCACTTTTTGGAAGAAGAGCAAAACAGAAAAAAAGAGCTTTGGTAAAATCCGCACGGCCCGTTGATGGCGTGCGGATTCTTTGAATTTTTATGGACGGATGGGAAAATCCAACACTCCTGCGGCATTTTTACGCTCGTTTGTCTGGATGCGTGCGGATTTTTGCCCGCTCGATAGGCCGGGCGTTTCCATGCAAGTTTTTCTCGCCATGCGGCTTCTTGGTGAGAATAGCCGGAAAACGGGCGAAACCGAAACACTTTGCATGCTGCTAACAATATAGCGGGCTGCCCCTTTTTCATACATTAGCGCTTTCAAATTTTTAAAAGCACCCTAAAAAAGCTATTCTCTTTCCGGTTCGTGCCCGATTGTGATTAAGCGCGTCTCCACGTTGATGTCCAAATTCACATCGTATCCGCAGTTTGACACCTGAACGGATGCATCACGAACAGAGAAAGCAACCACCGTATCCAGTTCGCCATCCAGCACGGCAAAGGCATACTGGTCTTCCTGATTTGTGTACAAATGGTATGATTCGTGAATGACAACGGTCCATCGGTATGGCAGGAATAATGTTTTTGTGCCCATGTCTGTCTCTCCCTGAAAAAATGTAGTTATCTAAACTATATTCGTTCCCTGCCGCCAGAATTCCTGCTTTCGCTGCGGCCCATTTTGCAACATCTGCCTGTGGAAATCGGCGGCAAATTCGATTACAATAGGAATTATGCGAAAAACGCCAGAAAAGAGGGGTAGAATGGAAAAGAAATCCATTTTTGGATTGACGATAGATCAATTGACCGGCTGGATGCTTGAACACGGACAGAAAAAATTCCGCGCCCAACAAGTGTGGGAATGGTTGTACCAAAAAAGAGTGAAAAGCTTTGCAGAGATGACGAATGTCAATAAAGACTGCCTTGCGTTACTCGAAGAACATTTCCATATTCACACGTTAAAACAAGTGGTGAAACAGGAATCAAAGGACGGCACGGTAAAATTTTTGTTCCAGCTGAAGGACGGCAATTTAATTGAAACGGTTTTGATGCGCCAGCATTATGGTTTGTCGGTTTGCGTGACGACCCAGGTTGGCTGCAATATCGGCTGTTCCTTCTGTGCGAGCGGCCTGCTCCGCAAAAACCGCGATCTTGAAAGCGGGGAAATTGTCGAGCAGATTATGTACGTTCAAAAACATTTTGATGAAGCCGGAAAGGGCGAACGGGTCAGCCATGTTGTTGTCATGGGGATCGGAGAACCGTTCGATAACTTTGAGAATGTGGTGAACTTCCTTAAAATTATCAATGCGCCAAAGGGACTGGCGATCGGTGCGCGCCATATCACCGTTTCCACAAGCGGCCTTGCACCGAAAATTTATGCGTTCGCTGATCTTGACCTACAGGTGAATTTGGCCATTTCCCTGCATGCGCCGAATAATGAACTGCGGTCGCGCATCATGAAAATTAACCGCGCGTACCCACTTGAAAAACTGATGCCTGCCATCGATTATTATTTAGAAAAAACAAATCGCAGAATCACGTTCGAATATATTTTGCTGAAAGATGTCAACGACCATAAGGAAGAAGCGCTGCAGCTTGCAAAACTGCTGCAGGACAAGCGTCATCTTGCCTATGTCAATCTCATTCCGTACAACCCTGTTAATGAGCACGGTTATCAAAGAAGCGAAAAAGAATCGATTATGACATTTTACGATACGCTCAAAAAAAATGGCATCAACTGCGTTGTGCGCCAGGAACACGGCACAGACATCGATGCTGCATGCGGCCAGCTCCGCAGTAAACAGATCAAAAAAGCAAACAGAACGGCGTAACAGCGAGCTCGCCCGTATTTTGGATTTTATCCAAAGCGGAGCGGGTTTTTTTACGTTTAAAAAAACGAACAAACAGGGTAGGTATAGGGTACAGCAATTATATGCTGAAAAAGTATTTTAACAATATATGAAGATCACAAGATAGGAAAGGAATGAGCGTAATGAGAGGAAAAGATGATGGAGACGAGGGCAGGCGTGTTTCAGTCCGTACCGAAGAAGCGGGAACAAGAAAAAAATCATTTTCCAAAAAAACTTTTCTACGTCTGATTACAATTATCTCTACGTTTGGCGGTTTACTATACGGCTATGATACTGGCGTTGTCAACGGGGCACTGCCATTCATGTCAAGGGCCGATCAACTTGATTTAACGCCGTTTACACAAGGGCTTGTCACAAGTACTTTGCTTTTAGGGGCAGCATTCGGCGCCGTGTTCGGCGGAAGACTTTCTGACCGGAAAGGGCGCCGGAAAACGATCTTAAGCGTCGCTTTTATTTTCGTCATCGCCACGCTTGGCTGTTCGATGGCGCCGAATGTGGCCACTATGGTTACTTTCCGGATGATTTTGGGCCTTGCCGTTGGCGCGACATCCGTCACAGTCCCGGCCTTTTTGGCAGAATTGTCACCTGCTGAACACCGCGGACGGATCGTTACACAAAATGAACTGATGATTGTCACCGGACAATTATTTGCTTATATTTTTAATGCAATACTGGCCAACACGTTCGGGGAAGCCGGAAACATTTGGAGATACATGTTGGCAATCGCAACATTGCCGGCTGTCGTTTTATGGCTCGGCATGCTAATTGTGCCGGAAAGCCCACGCTGGCTCGCGGCAAAAGGCAAATTTGCGATCGCGCTTGATGTTTTGCGGAAAATACGCAAGGAAAAACGGGCGCAAATGGAGTTGAATGAGATCCGCCAAACGGTCGAAGAAGATGCCAAAATGAAAAAGGCAACTTTGAAAGATTTAAAACTTCCATTTGTCCGCCGCATCATTTTGATCGGTGTCGGCATCGCAATGATCCAGCAGCTGACTGGCGTGAACTCCATTATGTATTACGGGACGGAAATTTTAAAGAAATCCGGGTTTTCGACAGGCGCAGCCCTGATTGGAAATATTGCCAACGGTTTGATTTCCGTTCTTGCAACTTTTGCAGGTATTGCACTTTTGGACAGAGTCGGCAGAAGAAAAATGCTGATCACAGGGCTTGCAGGGACAAGCACCGCGTTGCTTTTGATCGGAATTTTTTCCATCACGTTAAAAAACAGTCCGGCCCTGCCGTTTATCATTTTAAGCCTGACCGTCCTGTTTCTCGCTTCCCAGCAAGGCGGCGTGTCTCCGGTAACATGGCTCATGCAGTCGGAAATTTACCCGATCCATTTAAGAGGACTTGCGATGGGGATTTCGATTTTCTGTCTATTTATGACGAATTTCCTTGTCGGTCTGTTGTTTCCGGTTTTGTTAAACGCAATCGGCTTGTCGGCAACATTCTTCATTTTTACCGGGTTTGGCATCCTCTCCATCCTGTTTGTAAAAAAATTCGTACCAGAAACGAAAGGGCGGTCGCTTGAAGAAATTGAACAAAGTTTCCATGCACGGAAGGAGCGTTACTTTGCACGCAAAAGAAAATCAACCTTTAACCGGAGCAACCAGCCGCAGCACTTACATCATAGCGGCATGGACCGGTAAAAAATTTTTCGAAAAGGGTCCGGCGCGGGCCCTTTTCGCTTGTCCGAACATATAATAGAATAAGAAGTTTTTCCAAAAAGATGTAAAGTTTCCTGACGCCGAACAAGACAGTGTTCGAAAATAGGTGTATAATAGAAGTGAAAAATACAGATTTTACTGACTAAAGGAGGTGTTGCGAGATGTTCAACTGGCTGAAAAGAAAAAATTCGAAAGTGGTTACACTTGTCTCCCCGATAGCCGGCAATATGATTCCGTGCAAAGATACGGGCCAGCCAGGTAAGGGCATTGCCATCCAGCCGCTTGAAGGGAGGGTGCATTCGCCCGCAACAGGAAGAATTACGCATATTTCTCCGGAAGATAACGCCATCAGTATATTGACAGACCAGGGGCTTGAAATTACAATTCGCCTCAATACAGAAGAAGCCGCTATGGAAAGTGAAGAATTTGTGATCATGGTCAAAGAAGGCGATCACATTACCGCCGGAACTCCGCTCATGGAATTTTCCTTTCAATTGACAGATGCCAAAACAGAAAATCTTTACTCCTCTGTCTCCGTTGCCAATATGGATCAAGTCGAAAGCATGGAAGTCCCGCCGGCTCAGACAATCGGCCTCGATGACTGGGTGATGCGGGTAAAAATGAAATCAGGGAACCGGGAATAATCTTTTTTAAAGAAGGTGGCTCCCATTTTTTACCGTTTGTTAAAAGGGACATAGAAATGCCGTAAAGGCTTTTGTTCTTTACGGTATTTTTGTGTGCATTGTAGAAAAATCGTTAAAATTGCTTTCCCGTGGCTGTGGTATGGTGAAAACAGGAGGTCGATCGCCATGCCAAAAAGGGAGTTAAACAACGGGCCGGTCATCCAAAAAGAAAAGGAAACTGTGTCACAAATGATTGCCATTTATTGCCGGAAAAAACACCACCGCAAGACGCTTTGTGAAGAATGCCTCGATTTACAAAACTACTGCTTAAAAAGGCTTTCCTACTGCCGGTTTGGCGAGGAAAAAAGCGCGTGTTCCAACTGCAAGGTCCATTGCTACCGGAAAGACTACCGTGAAAAAATCAGGGCGGTCATGCGTTTTTCCGGCCCGTGGATGCTTTTGTACCATCCCGTTTTTTCCATCCGGCATTTATTAAAAAAATAAGTTTGGGTGATGCATGATTTGTAAATGATTTTACATAAATGGATTTATCCGGCTGAATATATTATGATAAAACCGTATGAAATTCTTTCATCACCAAGGAGCAGAAAAATATGTATAAATTGATTGCCATTGATATGGACGGAACGCTTTTAAACGACCAGCATGAAGTCACTCCGGAAGTCCGGGAAGCTTTACATAAAGCGAAAAAGAGAGGCGTCAAAATCGTACTGTGCACAGGGCGGCCGATCGGGGGCGTCCGCCGTTTTCTTGAAGATTTATTGCTGAACGAAGAGGATGATTATGTCATTGCCTATAACGGTGCGCTTGTGCAAAATACGCATACGAACGGGGTTGTCGCGGAACGGTCGATTGGTTACGGGGATTTGGTGCGTCTGTACGGGCTCAGCCTCGAACTGAAAACGCCGATGCATTTTTTTGATCCGGAACATTTGTATACACCGAACCGGGATCTCAGTCCTTATACAGTTGTGGAATCTTATTTGACACAGATGCCGGTGCATTACCGGACATTGGAAGAGCTGCCGCGGGATATGGTAATTCCAAAAGTGATGTTTATTGACGAGCCGGAGAAACTGAGCCGGACAATTGAAGCGATTCCGGACTGGGTGCAGGAGAAATACACGATGGTCAGAAGCATGCCATTTTATTATGAAATTTTGCATAAAGAGGCGAGCAAAGGCAATGCTGTGAAACTCCTTGCCGGCCATCTCGGTATCCGTCGTGAGGAAGTGGTCTGTATCGGAGATAATGAAAATGACCTGACCATGATTGAATATGCCGGCTGTGGGGTGGCGATGGGCAATGCTGTCCCGAAAGTAAAGGCGATTGCCGATTTCGAAACGCGCACGAACAACGAACACGGCGTCGCATACGCAATTGAGAAGCTGGTGTTGTCGTAAAAAAGAAGGGTGCCCGCCGGCGGAAGGCAGGCACCTTTCTTTAAATTGGATTCGGGCCGGGCTGCTCCAGTGCTTCAGCGAGTTCACCGCAATCCGGGCAACAAATATAGGTGTCATACAAATGATACCCGACATAGCCGTGCGTCATCTCCTGCATATCCCAAATCGTTTCCCATTCCATATCGAAAGTCTTGTTGCAATGCTTACAGTAAAACATCACACGCCCAAAATCTTCATGTTCCCTTTCCTGCTTCTTTTTCTTCAATTGGATCAAACCCCATTCTAAAAAAGTTTTAACTGTTCGGCTTTTGGTTTTTTGTGATGTATCTTACAGACAGGTTGTCCTTCTTAAAAATAATATTCAGTCTTTTCCTATCTTTTTTCTTCTCTGTATTGAGAGTACTTTCATAAGGTAAAAAGTTCAACTCCCCCTGTTTGGGCGACCCTAAACGGTATCTTCCAAATAGGACAAATTTGCAAACTATGATCTGCATCACGCCATTTTTACGCCGTCTTGTTTAAAATAAAGGATATGACAAAGAAAGAGGGAATCCACATGGAAATGCTGCATTGTGCCATGGTCGGCGGCGCGAGTGATGTTGCATTGTGCGCAGGCCTCAACCAGTTGAAAAATGAGCATGGGCACTTGAATGAACGAAAACGCGCATTGTATGAAACGGCAGGGCAGATAATAAACGGTGAACTCGAAAATAAGCGAGAAGCCCTTGACGCACTCCGGAAAGGGACTGAATCCTTTTCCGCGCAGTTGAAACATCATGCCGAACGGGAAGAAAACGTGCTATTTACCATGATGGCCCGTTACATTGGACGCGAAAACGGGCCGATCGCCATGATGGAATACGAGCATGATGAAGCAGAAAAATATATTGAGATTTTCTTAAATGGCACGAAAATAATGGATGAAGACCAGGCCGAAGTGCTCGCTTCCTATATCGTACAAATGTATGAGTTGCTCACAAACCATTTTTTCAAAGAAGAAAATGTCCTGTTTCCAATGGCTGAAAAGCTGCTATCAGCGGCTGAAAAAGACGAGTTGGAAGAAAAAGTCTGTACAACTGGATTACAGTGAAAATGGGCAAAAAGGGCTGCCCCGGAACCGGGAGCAGCCCCTTTTTACTGTCATGCCCATTTTTCCTTATAATACCGCCCGACGGAATCTGCGGTAACGATTGCTGCGTACACAAGGTCAGGCGTGACTTCAAACGGCATGTTATAAATCGTTTCGCCTTCCGCACAGGAAAGTTCAGCCACTTTCCGGAGCTTTTCCTCATTCAGTTCTTTCACGCCCAAATCCCCGAGCGTGACGGGAAGTCCGACACTCAGGCAGAAGGAGACCACCTCTTCAATTTCCGCTTTCGGCGCATCTTCCAAAATCAGCTGGGCGAGGGTACCGAATGCCACTTTTTCGCCGTGGTACATATGATGGGTTTCTTCGAGCACGGTAAGCCCATTATGGATCGCATGTGCCGCAGCAAGGCCGCCGCTTTCAAAACCGATTCCGCTCAGATAAGTATTCGCTTCAATGATTTTTTCCACTGCTTCCGTAACAAGATGTTTTTCCGCTGCCAGTTTTGCTTTTAAACCTTCCGAAATTTGCGTGTCATAACAAAGTTTTGCAAGCGCAATCGCCGCTTCCGTAACATGACCGCCTGCCATCGTCGTTTTATTTGCCCGCTTAGTGGCGCGCGCTTCAAAATACGTCGCAAGCGCATCTCCCATGCCGGAAACGAGCAGGCGGGCAGGGGCAGAGGCAATCACTTTCGTATCCATAATGACAAAAGTCGGGTTCAGCGGCAACATCAAGTATTCTTCAAACTCGCCGTTCTCTTTGTAAATAACAGACAGGGCGCTTGTCGGGGCATCGGTGGAAGCGATGGTCGGCGCGACAATCACCGGAATGTTATTGTAATACCCGACTGCTTTTGCGGTATCCAATGTTTTTCCGCCACCGATCCCGACCATGACATCGGCTTCTTGCGCTTTGCAGGCATCACAAAGCCGTTTGATTTCCGGTTTAGAACACTCGCCACCGAATAATGCCATTTGATACCCCGTTTCTTTGCCGGCATAGCTTTCTTCGACCGTTTTGCCGACAAGGCCGGTGACAAATTCATCCGCAATTATAAATGCTTTTTTGCCAAGCCTTTCCGTATACGCCGAAAGCCTGGACAATTCATCGGGGCCTTGTATAAACTTGCTTGGAGAGGTAATGATTTTCGTCATAGAAATGCCTCCTCTTTTTGTGAAAAATATAACAAGCACAATTCCATCATAACTTATTTTTGCAAATAAGAAAACCCTTTCATCCTATCATCCATACTTTTTCAAAAACGTTCAATTTTCGGGGAATAACAAGTAAAATAGAGCTGTATCGACAAAATGTGACAGAAATATGATGTGTTTTGAAGAAAAATGATATTTTTTGATTGAAAACGGTTGATTATGAATAACTATGTGATAAAATATCATCAGACGGAGGAATGAAGGATGTTAGCAGAAGAACGCTATCAAATCATTTTGCGGCATTTGCAAGAAAAGCATATCGTAAAAGTGCAGGAGCTGGTTAACCTGCTTAATGCTTCAGAATCGACGGTCAGGCGTGATCTTCAGGACCTGGAAGCAATGAATCTGCTCAGGCGCATCCACGGCGGCGCATCGCTTTTGCAACGCAGAAGTGAAGAACCGGATATGGATACGAAAACGCTCAAAAACGTTCAACAGAAAAGAATCATCGCCCAATTGGCGGCAAAAATGATCAATGACAATGACTGCATTTACCTGGACGCCGGAACGACCACGCTTGAAATGATCCCTTATATAGAAGGGAATAATGTAATCGTTGTCACGAACGGGCTCCCGCATGTGGAAGCACTTGTCGAGAAAAAAATCAAGTCTTACCTTCTCGGCGGGATGATGAAACGGACGACAAGGGCGGTGATCGGCAGCGTTGCCATGCAGACGTTAAACAGCTTCCGGTTTGACAAAGCGTTTCTTGGCGCAAACGGCGTTGACCCTGAAATGGGCTTTACCACGCCGGACCCGGAAGAAGCATTGATCAAGCGGCGGGCAAAAGAACTTTCCGAACAGTGTTATGTGCTTGCAGACAGTAGCAAATTTCAGGAAGTAGCTTTTTGCAAAATGTTTGACATTTCGGAGGCTTCTATTATCACGGATGAATTACCGGATTCCTTAAAATCTTCCATTTTAAGTAAAACGAAGGTGGTATGTGAGCAAAGCGGCGCATAAAAAAAGTTTTTCCTCCGCCATGATAAAAGCCCGCAGTTGAAACAAAATAACAAATGGCTGTCTCAGGCATCCGGTTTGGATGTCATGATAAGAGGTATTGTTTTTCTGTACTGGAAAAAGGAGTGAAATAAAATGAAAATAACCGATTTATTGGTCCAGGAGACCATGGTTATGGATATGCAGGCGACGAAAAAAGAAGAAGCGATTGATGAATTGATTGCAAGCCTGTCAAAAAGCGGCCGCATCAATGACCCGGTTCTTTTTAAAGAAATGATTTTAAAACGCGAGCAGGAGTCGAGTACAGGAATCGGCGACGGAATCGCCATGCCGCACGCAAAAACAAAAGCGGTCAATAAAGCAACTGTCGTATTCGGGCGCAGTAAAAAAGGCGTTGATTACGAGGCGCTGGATGGCCAGCCGTCATACTTATTCTTTATGATCGCAGCGCCTGAAGACGCAGCAGATACGCATTTGCAAACATTGGCGGCATTGTCGAGGCTTTTGATTGACCAGGAGTTTGTACAGCAATTAAAACAAGCCGAAACACCGGCTGAAGTGGCAAGGCTGTTCGATGAAAAACAAGCGGAAAAAGAAGGAAAAGAAGCAGCGGAGACCGGTGCCGGCAATGGTTCGGATGACAAATTGATCATTGCTGTTACCGCCTGTCCGACCGGGATCGCCCATACGTATATGGCAGAAGATTCGTTGAAGAAAAAAGCGGAAGAAATGGGCATTCCGATCCGGGTGGAAACAAACGGCTCGGAAGGTGTTAAGCACGAACTGACAAAAGATGAAATCAACCGTGCTGTCGGGGTCATTGTCGCAGCCGATAAGAAAGTTGAAATGGCGCGCTTTAACGGCAAACGCGTGCTGCAAACGCCTGTCAGCGATGCCATCCGCAAGCCGGAAGATTTGATCAACCGGGTACTGGAACAGCATGCGCCTGTTTACCATGCAGACAGCACGGACCGCAGCAATGACGATGAGCCGGCAGAGAAAAAGTCGGTATGGGGAACCATTTACAAAGATTTGATGAACGGGATTTCGCACATGCTGCCATTCGTTGTTGGCGGCGGGATTTTGCTTGCGATTTCGTTCCTGATTGAAAGAACAGCTGGTGAACATAACACGATTTTTAAAATGCTGAGTGCGATTGCAGGCGGCGATACAGGGGCATTCCACTTCTTGATTGCGATTCTTGCCGGGTTTATCGCATCGAGCATTGGTGACCGCCCAGCACTCATGCCTGGTATGGTCGGCGGCTATCTTGCGTCTAGCTCGAATGCCGGTTTCCTCGGTGGTCTCGCAGCTGGTTTCCTTGCTGGGTATATTATCGTCTTTTTGAAAAAAGTATTTGCAGGGCTGCCACAGGCGCTGAATGGATTAAAGCCGATTTTGATTTTCCCGGTTTTAGGCCTCCTGATTACCGGCGGATTGATGTACTATATTTTTGACCCGATTTTCAAATGGATCAACACCGGTCTAATCGGTGGTTTGAATAACCTTGGCACGGGCAATGCTGTCCTGCTTGGTATCGTTCTGGGCGGCATGATGGCCATCGATATGGGCGGCCCGTTCAACAAAGCGGCTTACACGTTTGCGATCGGGGTATTTACTTCGAGCGGCAACACGAACGGCCTGATGATGGCTGCTGTAATGGCCGGTGGGATGGTTCCACCGCTTGCGATTGCGCTTGCCACCACGTTCTTCAGAAATAAATTTACGGATCAGGAAAAAGAAGCAGGCATTACAAACTATGTGCTCGGGCTGTCCTTTATTACAGAAGGGGCGATCCCGTTTGCGGCATCCGATCCGCTCCGTGTCCTTGGTTCAAGCATTGTTGGTTCGGCGATAGCCGGCGGGCTGACGCAATTCTGGCATATTAACATACCGGCTCCGCACGGCGGGATTTTCGTTGTGTTCCTTGCCAACCATGCAATCTTGTTCCTTGTCTCCATTATTATTGGTGCCATTGTTTCCGGCCTGATTCTCGGGATATGGAAACGGCCTGTTACACAGAAAAACGGTTAATGCAGTGAAAGATATTTTGGATATAAAGTTAATTGGAAAGCGAAAAAAGACCGGTATTTCTGACCGGTCTTTTTTAAATTTCTGACATTTTTTAACAGGTCCGGCCAAATCGCTTGTACTGGTGCTGACTTCCGTTGCGAAAACGGGTTCATCCATTGTTTCGTCCATTTTCTGCTTCAGCAGGGTAAAAGATTGAAGCAACGGCCGGTCCGCGTTAACATAAAATCATCAAGATATTGCCATCTTCGCCAAAAAATTTCGGTACAGCTCGTTTTTTTACACGCTTTTTACGGATATTTGGGTATAGTTGTATTAGTGGATTTATTAGACATAAGACAAAGAGAATAAGGGGAAATTATTCCATATGAACATGTTTCTGATTTTATTGATCTTACTTTTACTTGTTGGCATCTCCGACATTTTAAATCATTTTATCCCATTTATTCCGGTGCCGCTTATTCAAATTGCACTCGGGCTTGCGTTCGCAGCCGTGCCGGTCGGGGCGCATGTTCCGCTTCAACCGGAATTGTTTTTCGTGTTATTTATTGCGCCACTGTTGTTTCATGATGGAAGAAATGTATCCCGCGAAGCGATGTGGAGACTGCGAAATCCGATTTTGCTGCTTGCGCTCGGGCTTGTTTTTGTGACGGTGTTTGCGGTCGGGTATATTACCCATCTGATGATTCCCTCACTCCCGCTTGCGGCCGCATTTGCCCTGGCCGCCATTCTATCCCCGACCGATGTTGTAGCGGTCAGCGCCATCTCCGAGCGGGTAAAAATTTCGCGCGTGATCATGAACCTGCTGCAGGGAGAAGGGCTGTTAAATGATGCATCCAGCCTTGTTGCATTTAAATTTGCGATTGCGGCAGCGGTCACCGGGTCGTTTTCGCTTGCTGAAGCCAGTGGCAGTTTTTTGCTCATCTCGATCGGCGGCTTTTTAGGCGGGGCATTGCTGGCATTTTTCATTATCCGCTTCAGGGTGCTGATTCGCCGCCTCGGGATGGAAGATGTCACGGTCCATATGCTCATCCAAATTTTAACTCCGTTTTTCATTTACCTTACTGCGGAACATTTTCATTTATCCGGCATTTTGGCGGTTGTCGCCGGCGGAATGGTCCATGCTGTTGAGCGTGAACGGGAACAGTCGCCGAATTTTTCCTACCAGATCGTTTCGCGCAGCACGTGGACGGTTTTAGCCTATATTTTAAACGGCCTTGTCTTCGTCCTTTTGGGCCAGCAAATGCCGGCTGTACTCGGCGAAATTTGGACAAGCTCGGCTTTTAATAACGGCACGGTGATTTTGTATATCATTGTGGTCACGGCCGCCCTTTTGCTGCTCCGGTTTCTCTGGGTGTACGCCGTGTGGTGGGCCGGATGGAAATCAAAAAAACAGCGCTTTGCAAAGCCTTCCCTAAAGCATACGGCGATTACAACGATATCTGGCGTCCGGGGGGCGGTCACGCTGGCCGGCGCATTCTCTATTCCGTACACCATTGCAAGCGGAGCGCCTTTTCCAGAACGTTCTTTGCTGATTTTTATTGCGGCCGGTGTCATCCTGCTGACGCTTGTGATCGCAAGTGTGTTCCTGCCGCTTTTGGCGAGGCGGGAAGGAAATGAGGCGGACCGTTCAGAACGGAAAGCGGAAAAAAATGCTTCAATCTTTATCGGGGAAGCGGCAATCCAGTCTGTGCGTGAGGAAGTGAATGACGAGAACCGGGAAGCGGCAGCGGCTGTGATTGACAACTATCAAAATATGCTGCATCAATTGAAAGCGGAAGAAAGTGAAATAGATTCACTTGAATTCAAACGGATTGAAACGGAGACCAGGATGAAGGCACTGGAGGCAGAAACAGAATATATTAATGCTTTGATGAAATCAAAACGCATTGACCAAGAGATGGCTTTTTTGTTCCTTGAATATATTCACCGGATGGAAATTGCCGTTACCGATAAAATGAAGTTCAGGTTTTTGAATTTATGGACCCTTTTCCGGAAAGGCGCCCCCAGGTTTCTTTTCCTCTTTTACCCGAATAAGGAAAAACGCCGCAAACAGCGGATTAACCGCTATGCGAAAATCAGACAAATTAAAATTGAAATGGCGGAAGCGGCGATCCGGGCCATTAAATCTGGGATGACAGAGGAAAACAGGGAAATTTCGTTTCTAGTCATTAGCGAATACCGGAAGTTTATCAGAATTTTGAGCAGGCCGAAAAATATGGAGGCATCCCTGAAGTATACCCAGATGGAAAGGGAGCTGCAGGAAAAGGCTTTTCAGGCCGAACGAAACGCTGTACAGGCGCTGTTTGAACGGGGGAAAATTTCAAGGGAGACGGCCCGCAAACTCCGCAGGCAAATCAATATCCGGGAAGTGTATTGGATGGAAGAACATCAACTCCATGCATGATATAATCATCTTAGAAGCCTGTGCCGGAACGATTGCGGCATCCGGGATCCTTTCAGGACTGACCTTTGTACCGCTTTTTCCGCACACGGGCTGGTATAAAATGGCGTAATCTGGCCGCTTCTATTGTTAACCCGGCGTCATTTTGTATAGTGAACATGATCCGGGATTGAAAGCCTCGTTGTATTTTCCGTATTTCAAAAAAAGATGAATCGGGGTGCCTGCAATGTATTTAACCATTCAGGAAACAGCGGAATATCTGTCTTTGCCGGAACCGGTGATTGAAAAATTGATCTTGCAAAGACGCATACGCGCCGTGCATGATGGAGAACAGTATTTGATTAACCGGGATCAGTTTGATATCTATTTGCAACAGCTCGAAAAATACAGGCAACTTGTGGAAGAATGGCTGAATGAACCGCTTCCGGAAGATCCGGACATCAAAGACGAGGACTAAACGGATATTGGAGGATTTGGAATGTTTGACAAGGTAAAAGGAAAGCTGATTGTGTCATGCCAGGCGCTGGAGGATGAACCTTTGCACAGTCCGTTCATCATGTCGAAAATGGCGCTTGCAGCAAAAGAAGGCGGAGCGGCCGGCATTCGGGCAAACAGCGCTGAAGATATCCGGGCCATCAAAGCGGAAACAGGGCTGCCTGTTATCGGCATTGTCAAAAGGGATTATGAAGGTTCGGAAGTGTATATTACTCCAACAAAAAAAGAAATTGACGAACTGCTTGCCGTAAAACCGGATATGATCGCGCTTGACGCGACCGGCCGGAAACGCCCGGGCGGCGAAACGCTTTCCGGTTTAATCGGATATATCCATGAAGCCGGTCTCCCGGTGATGGCCGATATTTCCACAGAGGAAGAAGGATTGCAGGCAGCAAGGCTCGGTGCGGATTGCGTTTCCACGACGCTTTCCGGCTACACCTCCTATTCTCCGAAACAGGGAGAGCCCGATTTTGCGTTGCTCAAGAAGCTTGTGGACGCTTTAACGATTCCCGTTTTTGCAGAAGGGCATATTGATACGCCGGCTGAAGCGAAAAAAGCGCTCGAATTCGGGGCGTTTGCAGTTGTGGTGGGTTCAGCCATTACAAGGCCGCAGCTGATTACAAAAAAATTCGCAGAGGCGATGAGGTCATAAAAAGCTTAATGAAAATGCTGGGTAAGCAGCAGAAGCGGCTTCTATAAGGAATGTAAACCGATACAGGAAGATATGGCTCTCATACGAAAGGTGAAGTGAAAAATGGAAGAATCATCTATATCAAAGCGGAAAGCGGAACATATCCGCGTTGTGCTTGAGGAAAATGTTGCCGGGAAAGACACCACAACCGGCTTTGAAAAATATCGTTTTGAGCATCAGGCGCTGCCTGAACTAGATTTTGAAGAAATCTCGACGGAAACGACTTTTCTCGGTAAGCCGTTGAAAGCCCCGTTTTTGATCAGCTCCATGACCGGTGGCACTGCTCAGGCCCGCACCATTAACCGGAACCTGGCGCAGGCGGCGGAGAAAAGAGGCTGGGCGTTTGCGTTAGGGTCAACACGGGCTGCGTTAGAAAGCCCGGAACAGGCGTATACGTTTCAAGTGCGGGATGTCGCGCCGCATATTCCGGTTTTGGCCAACCTCGGTGCCGTCCAGTTGAATTATGGCTACGGAATTGACGAGTGCCGCCGGATCGTGGAACTGACCGGGGCGGATGCTTTAATCCTGCATTTCAACTCCTTACAGGAAGTCTTTCAAAAAGGCGGCAATACGAATTTTAAAGATCTGCTTGTGAAAATTGAAGACCTTTGCAGCCGCCTAGAAGTGCCGGTCGGCTGCAAGGAAGTCGGGTGGGGCATCAACGGCCGCCTCGCCGAAAAGCTTTATTCCGTTGGCGTTTCTTTTGTCGATGTTGCCGGCTCAGGCGGGACATCATGGAGCCAGGTGGAAAAATATTTAACGTCCGATCCGTTGAAAAAAGCGGCAGCAGAGGCATTTTCCGGCTGGGGAAACCCGACGGCGGCGTGCATCACCCAAGCCCGCAACCTTGGCCTTCAAGGTACTTTGGTCGCAAGCGGCGGCTTGAAAAACGGAGTGGATGCCGCCAAAGCTATCGCCCTCGGAGCTGACTTGGCGGGATTTGGAAGAAAGCTGTTGCATGATGCCGTCCATTCAGTGGATGCACTGCTTTCTACTTATGAACAAACAGAGCTTGAGCTGAAGATTGCAATGTTCGGAATCGGGGCAAAAGACTTGTCCGCTTTGAAACAAACACCGCTTTTGAAAAAAATGTAAATAATGGCCTGGTTTGGACGCGTGCCGGTTTGGATTGATAAGCTTGACGAAACAAATAGATGGGCTAGAAAAATCTATCAAGACAACCCCGCTGCTTAGAAATTTGAAGCCGGCTGGCCCGGAAGTTTCGGGCGGAAAAATATTTGTTTAGAAATTTTAACCGTTTTCGCCAAATGTAAACGCCGGTTATTTAAGCCGGGGCCGCGGTGAAATAATCATAAAAATATTTGTTTGGAAATTGTAATCGATTTTGACAAATGTATGCGCCGGCTGGAGACGAGAATTCACCCGGGTAAAATGGCCATCAAAATAATTTGATTAGAAATTTTACCTGTCTTTTCCAGTTGAAAGCGCCAGATGTTTTAGACCTGTGGAGACATGAGTATAAAAAACACGGTCCGGAAATTTTACCGCGGTGAAATGATCATAAAATTATTTGTTTGGAAACTCGAACCAGCTTTGTAGATGTAAACGCGGGATATTTTAAGCCGGCGGGAGACGAGAATTTCACCTGGTTTTGGAAATTTTAACCGCCTTTGGCAGATGTAAACGTTGTATGTTTTAGACCGGTGGAGACACGAGTATAAAAGTCCCGGTCAGGAATGTGAACCGGCTGCATAAAAAACCCCGGCTCCCGTTTTTGGGAGGCCGGGATTTTTTATTTTTTCGCGCCTGCAAAATTTGACAGTTGGTTCATCAGTTTGCTGCGTGATCTTTTATTCCGCAACAAGTAGGCAGCACCTAAAGCGACTGCTGTCATGGCCATCGATTTTTTCATGATCCACCACATCCCTTCTTTTTTCGTATGTTTGTACTTTTCCCCTTGCATGCGGAATTAAACAGTTTAAAGCCAAAATGAAAAAGCAAACCCGCAAAAGGTTTGCTTTAATATGAACCGGTTAATGGGCAGGACGTGGTTTATGGGCCCGGTTTTGGAAATAATTTTTTATTGCCGGGATGGCGATACGGTCAAGTCCCCAGTAGTAAGATGCACTGCCTGTAAACAGCAGAATGATGGCGACGGTGTAAAGGACCGGGTTGGTGCTCGTTGTGCCGGCAAGCATAAAGTTCAGGTTCATAAACGCGCCTGCAATTAAAGCCGGGATGGTTGCCAGCCCGATGATCAGGCCGAGGCCAACTAGTACTTCCCCATAAGGGATCAGCACATTAAAAACATGGACATTCGGTATGGCAAAATGGGTGAGGAACGCTGCGTACCAGCCTTGAACTTCGGCATTTTCGCCAGCCGTTTTTGCCAGTGCCCCCTTTAAAAATCCAGCAGCATCAAACCCTCCCGTCAATTTATGCAAACCTGCTTCAAGCCATTGAATGCCGAGCCAAATACGGATGATTGCCCAGATAATGCTGACTTTGGAATCATGATACCATTTCATTTTTAACATCTCCCTTAGGATAAATGATGATAACATGTGAAATTCTTCACATATCTTACATTTTTAGAATACAGCGTTTGCAACGGAATTACAATGGATTCCGGACAGTTGTCAAGAATTTGTGATATATTTCACATTTGTGAACAAAACATTAAAAAAGCGGCAAGCCATGCTTACCGCTTTGATTCGTTTCCTTCCCTTTCCATTCGCAAACCGCTTACCCAAGGTCCGTTGCCGTTTTGATCATGCTCCGGTTCCTTATTTTACCGGATTTCCAAAACTTCCTTCGAAAACCGATTCTTTCACAGGCCTGCGTGCAGAAGGCGTCTCTCTTTCCTGCAGGGAAGGAGGCAGCGCCTCTTTTTCACCCCGGTATCCGATGGCAATAAGGGCATCAATTGCATAATCAGCCGGGATGTTCAATACTTCACGTGCTTTTTCAAAATCAAAGCCTGTCATCGGATGCGTAGCGAGCCCTTTTCTGACGGCTTCAAGGGAGAGGTATCCCCACGCGGCCCCTGCATCAAAAGCATGCGAACGGATCGGGCCGGTTTCATTTTCTGTTTTCGAGAGAATAAGCGCAAAAACGGGGACGTTCTTGCACCACATCCGGTTGTATTCCCCGAGAAACGACAGAACTTTTTCCCTGTCTTCCTTTGTACGTGCAAGAATAAAGCGCCAAGGCTGATGGTTATAAGCGGACGGCGCCCAGCGTGCTGCTTCAAACAGGCTCAAAAGCACCTCTTCCGGTACTTCTTTTTCCAAAAAAGAACGCGGTGACCATCTTTCCAAATAGACCGGATCGATATCATATTGCGCTTCCCGCGGCGATAATGTTTTTACCATGGGGACTCCTCCTTATTGATGTCGTATCTTTTTTATATTAAAATACTTCAACTCGATCTACAAACGATTCAACTCGGACGAAAAATGTATTTGTGCACCTATATATTGTATAATAGACCTAGGAGAAAATACGAACAGGATGATCTGAATTGGTTGATTATTTGCTTTTCGAAGAAGATGTCGAGATGATGTATTCCCCTGCTATTTTCCA
Organism: Weizmannia sp. CD-2023; assembly: GCF_036225245.1. Classification (NCBI taxonomy): domain Bacteria; kingdom Bacillati; phylum Bacillota; class Bacilli; order Caryophanales; family Bacillaceae; genus Heyndrickxia; species Weizmannia sp. CD-2023. The sequence continues at coordinate 12,872 of NZ_JARTJQ010000018.1, read as the reverse complement.
TCGGGGAATGAGTTATTATATGCAGGGCCGGGTCAAAAAATTGATTTTTAATAAAGACTCCACCTGGACGGCAATCGTAAAAGGGTCCAAAACCTATTACGTCACTATTTACTATGACGAAGAATTCGGGGAATTTTCAAACGTATGTACATGCCCGGCACATGAACAATACGGCGAGTGCAAGCATGAAGTAGCGGCCATGCTTGCGATTGCAAATGGGGAGGAAGAGGCGGCAGAACCGAATATTGGCGATGTTTCGGAGACGCACCAGCATATGAAAACTTTACAATTGATGAATATTTTTTCCGGCCTTCAACAAAGCATGATGGAAACAAAACACAATGCCGCGAGAAAGCCACTCCGTCTTGAATATTTTTTAAAAGCTACGAACGTTTCCGGCTTTGGCTCTGACCACTTTTTAACCATTGAAATTAAAATCGGGCCCGGCCGGACATATGTGGTCCGCGACATAAAAGATTTCCTCGGCAATGTCAGCCGCGGGAACCCGCATGCATTTACAAAAAACTTCATTTATGATCCGGATGAACATGCGTTCGAAGAAGAAGATAAGGAAATTGTGGAGATGCTGCTTTATATGCTGTCCACCCAGCAATTGTACGAGGCTTCCATGGATCGTTGGTACAGATTTGCATTGGAGCGGGAACTGGTCATTCCGCCGTTTATCGCAAGGCCACTTATAAAGAAACTGGCAAACCGCAAATGCAAATTCAAATATGAACGTTACGCGGCAGATTCGATTGTCTTGCATCAGGAAGAAGAACTACCGCTTTCTTTCCGGCTTGACGGCAACAGCCAGGGTGGCCCGGGCTTTTTACTGCAGCTGAAGAGCTTAAGGGACCTGCTTTTATTTGAACAATACGGGCTTGCATTTTACAAAGGGGGTTTTTATGAGCTGTCCACGGACCAGCTTGCTCTTTTAACGGCACTTGAAGATTTTTACAAGAAAAGTGGCGATGAAGTAGAGATCCAGCAAGAGCAGATGAGCCCGTTCCTTTCCAATGTGTTGCCAGGCCTGAAGCGGATCGGAAAAGTAAAGCTGACAAAAGACATTAAAGGGAAAATCGTCCAGCCAAAACTACAAACGAAAATTTTTATGGACAACGAAGACGAAAAGATTACGCTGCGGATTGAACATCATTACGGCTCCCGTGTCATTGATCCGTTTATGGACGAAGAAACGCCGGATGATGATAAGATTTTGCTGCGTGATGTGGAAAAAGAGCAGAAAATCATGACGATGATCGAACAGTCGCCGCTCAAATACAACGGCAAACAGCTGTATTTGGAAAACGATGAAGAAGCGTTGTACGAATTTATTTTTACGATTCTTCCGCAGCTTGAAGAGGAAGCGGAAGTGTATATTGCAGGCGCCATCAAATCGTATTTCCAGACGAGCCACTACACGCCGCTTACATCGGTGGATATGGATACGAGCGGAAATTTTCTGGAAGTCAATTTCGACATGGACGGCATTGATGAAGAAGAGATCCGCAATGTGCTCCGGTCCGTGATCGAGAAAAAACGGTATTACCGGCTGCCGGACGGGGCTTTTGTCTCCCTCGAAAGCGATGAATTCGAACATATCGGGCAGCTCCTTGGCGAACTGCATGTCTCGAAGAAAGAGCTTGAAGACACCCGCCTGAAAGTTCCGGTTTACCGCGGGCTCCAGGTGGAAGAGCTGATGAAGACGCGTGATAAATACGCCGTCAAATTTGGCAAAGCGTTCCGGAAGCTCGTCCAGCAGCTGAAAAACCCGGAAGATACGGATTTCGAACTGCCAAAAGGGCTTGAGGCAAAGATGCGTGATTATCAGGTGACCGGGTTTCAATGGTTCAAGTCGCTCGCCTTTTACCGTCTTGGCGGGATTCTGGCTGATGACATGGGGCTCGGGAAAACATTGCAGAGCATCTCTTACATGTTATCAGAAAAAGAAGCAAATCCGGATATCAAGCCGTTTTTGGTTGTGGCGCCGGCATCCCTTATTTACAATTGGAAAAGCGAGATTAAAAAATTTGCACCGGGGCTCTCGTCGATGGTTATTGCCGGCACGCCTTCCGAGCGGAAAGCCTTTTTTAAAGCGGGCGAGCTGCCGGATGTGTTGATCACCTCGTACCCGACGCTGCGCCAGGATATCGAGGAGTACGAAAAGATTGAATTCGATACTTTGATTTTGGATGAGGCCCAGGCGATTAAAAACTATGCGACAAAAACAGCCGCCGCCGTCCGGAATGTGCAGGCGGGGAGAAGATTTGCGTTGAGCGGCACGCCAATTGAAAATTCCATTGATGAGCTATGGTCGATTTTTCAGGCGGTTCTCCCGGGCTTTTTCCCGCCGCTGCCTGAATTCCGGAAAATGGAGCAGGAAAAAATTTCGCGGATGGTGCGGCCGTTTATTCTGCGACGCGTCAAAAAAGATGTATTGAAGGAGCTGCCGGATAAAATTGAAACCAATCATTTGTCCGAGCTGACGAAACCGCAAAAAGAGCTTTATCTGGCGTATTTGGACAGAATCCGGCATGAAACAGCCCAAACGCTGGCTGAAGGGGATTTTAACCGGAACCGGATTAAGATCCTGGCGGGGCTTACCCGTCTGCGCCAATTGTGCTGCCATCCGTCGCTGTTTGTGGAAAATTACCGGGGCGACTCCGGGAAACTTGAGCAGCTCGTTGAATTGGCGCATACGGCGATTGAAAACGGGAAGCGGCTGCTGATTTTTTCGCAGTTTTCCAGCATGCTCCAGATGATCCGGACGCGGCTTTCTGACGAGGGCATCGATTCTTTTTATCTTGATGGCCAGACGCCGTCACGGGAGCGGGTCGAAATGGCAGACCGGTTTAACAGCGGCGAGAAAAATGTCTTTTTGATTTCGCTCAAGGCCGGTGGTACCGGCTTAAACCTGACCGGCGCCGATACTGTTGTGCTGTATGATTTGTGGTGGAACCCGGCTGTTGAAGAACAGGCAGCCGGCCGCGCCCACCGCATCGGCCAGAAAAACGTCGTTCAGGTCATCCGCCTGATCGCCCACGGCACCATCGAGGAAAAAATATACGAACTCCAGCAGAAAAAGAAAGAACTGATCGAACAAGTCATCCAGCCGGGCGAAACCATGCTGAACAGCCTGAATGAAGAGGAAATTAAAGAACTGCTAGGCATGTAAAGAAAATGCTGATGCGTTTGCATTTACGGCCTGGTGGGGACCGGTATGTAAGGAGGCTTTGAACATTCAAAGATCGGCATTTTTGAAAATTAAAAGCAGCTGGCCGAGAATTGAAACTTCGGGACTTTCAGCAAGGATAGCAAGGATGCTTCAGGTTTCCCGATTACGGGAAGCCTTTGCTGACGCCCTAAACAAAGTTTTCGCAGCTTTCAGCAAGGATGCTTCAGGCCTCCCGATTGCGAGGCTTTCCCTTCCCCGGGAGATGGCCGGGTATATAAAAGAGAATTACCTGGTTGGAACTTTCCCAGCCTGATGGAAAAACCCCCGCAGTTATTTGGCTGCGGGGGTTTTTGGGATGGGGGAGAACTATTCTTGGAGTGAAATGCAATTTTTTAAGCTACCTGTTGTTACGAGCGGCTTCCATACACAACGTGTTAAAGTTCAACAATATTGTTAGTTAATAAAAAAAATACTGTTTAAATACATAAAAGGTTATGGTTCAAGACGATAACATTATTCTACTGGATAGCGGCATGAAAGTAAATGTCAAGTATTCACAAACCTTTATCAAGTATATTTTTTATTAAATAATCCCTTTACAATTTTTTTGAAGTGGTTTAAAATACCATTATAGTTCATTGAAAATTGGAAAGGTGGTGAGAAAATGAATTATACTGAATACATTATTACTACCCTGCTAAAAAGGAATATTCGTGCTGTTGAATTGCAAGAAACACTTGGGAAATTTATCAATCAAAGCATGCTTTTAGAAGAAGGATTAAAGAAATTTCATGAGGAGAGAAGGCCGAAACTATATGTCTTTTCAGGCCTTTATCCTGTTGAAACGCAGTCAAAATTATATAAAGCGGGAAAGGTCTATGTTTTCCGTATCCGCTCATTGGATGAAAAAATGATTACTTCGCTGATTTCTTGCATGAAGGAAGTTAGCAGCGAAACGTTCCAAGTGCTTGCGACAGAAAAGAAACGAGTGGCATATAAGCCGATAACAGAATTGGTTACAATTACACCATTTATTGCCACGATTGACAACAAACCATGGATGCCAAATCAACACAGTATTGGATTATTAGTGGAAAGAATGCATATGAATGCAGAAAAAAAATATAAAACGTTTTACAAAGAAGAGCTCAATTGCTCCCAGTTTGTACAAAGGGTGAAAATTACAAACCGTAAACCGATTGCGATGACTTATAAAAACATCCGATTGCTTGGACATAAAGCAAGGATTTTTGTTAATTCAGATGAGGCATCTCAAAAACTGGCTTTTACTGTTTTGGGGGCAGGTTTGCTAGAGAAAGGAAGTTCTCTCGGTACTTCGTTTTGCTTTGCGAATTTTTTAAAATTAAACTGAGGACAACGACGAGACAAGGCGTGCTTTTTGCCATGAATTATCCGATTGACTTCAGAAACTGATGGGTTAGCCTGCTTTGCTTCCATAGCTGAAGCAATAATCATAGCAATCTAACATTTTTAATCGTGAGAAGGTTATGGAAAGGGGGAGAATAATGCTAAAAGATCTTGTACCCAAATTTTTTGAGGAGTTAAATGAGCACCCAGGCCTAATTTTGGACAACTATGATCTAAAAGAAGGAGCCTATTTTCGCCTTTTTTTAGATCGGACGCTGGAAGAAAATCTTGCAAATCTTGAATATGTTATCATTCGAAAGAAAGAAGAAGTTGGAGCCGCAAAAAAAGATATTGTAAAGTGGTTTAAGATTAGGGATTATTACAGCTCTCTGCTGTATGATAGCACCAATAAAGCTGTGGATAACCAAAAAAAGTTTCATAATACCAATGGCTTAACCTTGTTTGTAAAGTCAAATATTATTATGGACAAGGAAGCAAAATTTCCGGTTTCGGAAATATACCCGCATTTGGAAAAGTTTTATACAGATTATTTACCTAAAGCAGGGGAAAAACTATTTGATTTGTATCCGCTGCAATCAAAAAGTAAAAATAAGAAATCTGTTGAATTAGCGGAGAGACAGGATTTTTTTAAAAAGGAATACGGTAAATTAGTTGAATATCTGCACTCCGAAACTCGTAAACAACTTTACCAGAAAGTCCAAGACTTTTGGAGACAATATTTCGATCAATTTTTATTAATCATTCAAGAGATTATCCGTGAAAATAAGATTGATAACTATATCAAAATTTTTTTTGATGCTGATGAGGATATTTATCGGAAAGAATACCAAATATATGTACTTCCAAGAATCTTTAATGTAAATGATTATAATCAGCTTAATCACGGAAAAATCTTGGGTTTGCCAGCGTATGACGTAAATATGAATGCAAAAAAACCTTTTTTAGAACTTAAGTCGATGAAAGCAAAGGTGCCGACCCGTGTGACAGTCGAGGAGGCACTTGTGATTAAAGATCTTTCTAAATGGTTGGAGCAACAAGGGAAATTTAAAGAATATATACTGCCGGGCAGTAATCCTTTTGCAATTGACAGGGAGAGGTGGCTTCGGCGAGATCCTGGAAGCATTCATATGCGTTTGGATAAAAATGGAAGCATTGAATATTTTGAACAAGTGCCATTTAAAAGCAGGGAAAAACTGTTAATTGAAATTGAAAATTTTTTGCAAATTGAAGAAAAAGATAACGCCCAAAAATATGTTAAATATTATGACCCAATTCAATCAACAGGACAAATGTACCACCAGATCAATGAGTTGTTTTTTAATAATTATTTAAAATACGGATTTTTTAATTCGGACATCCCGAAAGTAAAAGAAAATGAATTTCCGGGGGAAATGCAGACGATTTATGTCATGGCAAGGCAAGCATTGTATGACTTTATCTTTAAAGGAACAAATCAAACAATCAAGCCGTTTATAAAAAAGTTTTCACGGCAGCTTATAGAAATACAAATATGCAAAACGAGTAAAGGGCTTAATTTCAAAAAAACGGCCGAAGCCTTTTTGTTGCGGACAGCTTTAATGAAATTCATTGGATATGAGGAGGGGAGCATTTTGGCTGCAACTACAAAAGCGTTATATGAAAAATTAAGTATAAAACTAAAAGATAAAGAAACATTTGTAGAATGCGAAAGTGATCCGGAATTTTATTTTCTTGCCGGGCAACTGGGGTATTATTTGCTTTTCCAATCCGAGGCGAAAGACAAAAACTTCGGGATGGCTGAACCGATCATGCAGATAAAATATGCCAATCAATTAAAACGACATTTAAGAGATTTATTTGAAACATACAGCCATGCAATTAAATTTAATTATATGACTGTTAAAAATGCAATGTCTATGGTGCTTGGCTATTTAACTTCTAGAGAAAGGATAGACGAGACGAACAAGAACTATTTGCTCGCGGGATTAATTGGGAAAAATTTGCTACTGCAATCAAATAAAAAAGAGGAGGACAAACAAGATGGCGAAGCTAAATAAAAGAATTTATGGGATTGCCGGAATTGGCGCATATATGTCGAACTGGAATGCAGATTTTACAGGTCGGCCCAAGACAACCAGTACAGGAATTGTGTTTGGCAGTGACAAGGCACTGAAATATAGTATTAAACGGTACTGGGTGAATCAAGGTGACAAGGTGCTTTATTATAAATCTTATATTGTTCAGGATAAAGGTGGGGACAAAGCAAAACTGCAGCCAAAAGATTTGACAGAGCGGTATCAGGAAGTATTCCAAACTGAGTTGACTGACAAAACACCTTCTAAAGAAGTGCTGAAAAATCTTTTTTCCGCTGTTGATGTAATGAATTTCGGAGCTACTTTCGCCGTTAAAAAACAAAATATTGGTCTGACCGGTGCGGTTCAGATTGGACAGGGCCTAAATAAATACGAAGACACAAATGTGGAAATTCAGGATATTTTATCACCTTTCCGTAACGCGAATAAGTCTGATGCGGATGCCTCTTCTCTCGGTAAAAAAATTGTCAGTAATGAAGCCCATTACGTCTATCCGTTTAGCGTAAATTATAATCATTATGATGAGTATATTTCCCTTCTCGATGGATTTGAGGGCTATACTATCGAAGCATACGAAAAATTAAAGGAAGGACTTCTGCGCGGTGCGACAGCGTTAAACACAAACAGTAAAGCAGGCTGTGAAAACGAACTGGCCCTTTTTGTGACTTGCCGTGAGGGTAGTGAACTGTTTTTGCCGCAGTTGGACAGTTATGTGGAAGTTTGGAAGGAAGGCAGCCAAATCATTTATAATTTGGTGGCCTTAGAACAATTTCTCTCCCAATTTGGTGACGACATAGAATTGATTGAAGTATTTTATAATCCTGTAAGAATTGCTGTGAAAAAAGAAACAAATTTATTTGCAGAAAAAAACATCTATACCTTTGAGCAGTTGTAAAGGATGTGGGAATATTGAGAGCGCTCGCATTTGAATTGAGGGGGAGAACTGCCTTTTTTAAAAAACCCGACGTGAATGCCAATATTTATTTTACTTACAGCCACATTCACAAGATCGCTCTTCTAGGAATGCTTGGGGCGATTCTCGGGCTTAAAGGTTATGAAGCACAAAGCCGTGATATAAAAGCGAATGGCGATAATGAGGCAAACCGGTATCCTGAGTTTTATGAAAAACTGAAGGATTTAAAAGTAAGCATAGTACCACATGGAGACCGGGGTTATTTCTCTAAAAAAATCCAGGTTTTTAATAATAGTGTTGGATATGCCAGTTTTGAACAGGGGCAGAACCTTATTATAAAAGAGCAATGGCTAGAAAATCCACATTGGACTGTTTATTTGCTGGATGACGGAACTGAGATTTGCATGGAACTTTTTAACCGCTTAAAATCCCATCAATCAGTATATCTACCTTATTTGGGAAAAAATGATCATCCGGCTTCTATTACTAAAGTACGTGAAGTTGAACTGGAAAACGCATGGGCACCGGGTTCATGTATCGATTCTTTATTTTGTTCTAAGGGGGTAGACCTTGGAAGAAGCAGAACGGGGCCTTATCTATATCAGGAGTTTTTGCCTATTAAAATGGATGATATATTAAATAGTTATGTTTTTGAACAAATGTTTTTTACAAATCAAGTTGTAAATAAGATACAAAATAGCAATGTAATTTATTGTGCCGAAGAAAAAAATTTATTTTTCTTTTAATCGAGGAGGGGAGCGGCATTGCGTCGTATTAGAGAATATATAGATGCTGCTCCTCCAATATTGGCCCATATTGGAGGAGCAAAACCTGAAACATTGGAAGAGCATTCCAAGCTGGTGATGGATTTTGTGCATTTGTTGGAAGAAGAAAACGGATTGAAGGAGGCTGTAGAAAGGTGTATTAATGCTTTGCGTTTTAAAGGTGAGTCTTTGCCAGAAACACTGCAATCTTTGGTCACGGAATGGTTTTATCAAGGAATTTATCTGCATGACCTTGGAAAAATTAATCCGGCATTTCAAAGTAAGAAAATGAAAAATGAGCAAGTTGATATTCAAAAAAAAGAAATGGATTCAAAACATTCGTTGCTTTCTTCGTTACTGTTTTTAGATATTTTTTATTCAGAAATAGAAGAAAAGGTTCCAAGAAATTACCAAGCCTTTATGGCACATGTATTGTATTGCTTTACCTATATGATATCAAGACACCATACTTATCTAGAAAATGTAAGCGATGATAAATATTTTGATGCACTGGAGGAACTTTGCAGCCGTGTCCAACGACATCCGTACTATATTCAATTTTATCGGGAGGCAAAAAAATTTGCCGAATTTGATCTTACTGGTGTAGAGGACTACCAAAGAGAACAGGACAGCCACGAACCTTTTTCATTCTATATCTTAATGAAATTGTTTTACTCTGCACTTGTAGCATGCGACTTTTATGCAACTTATACGTATAATGTCGGAGGCCAGAAACCCGGCTTTCGTTTTTTGACAGAGCATCACATTAAGGACTTAAGAAAAACATATGAAGATACGGAAGTATTAAAAGGTATTCGGCGCTTTCAACAAGATCCTTCCAGCTTTGATAATATCCCCATCAATTCGCTCAGGTCCCAAATTTTTTTGGAAGCTGAAACACAACTGCTTAATCGACTGGATAAAAATATTTTCTATCTTGAGAGCCCGACCGGCAGCGGGAAAACAAATATGTCAATTAACCTTGCTTTAGTGTTACTGGAAAGTGGCCAGTCGCTGAATAAAATAATTTATGTATTTCCGTTTAATACTTTAGTAGAGCAGACAAAGGCCAGTTTAGACCAGATTTTTCCGGACGACTTTCAGACAAAAGTCCCCATAAAAGTGGTAAATTCAGTAACACCCATTATTACAAAAGAAGACAAGCGGAATCATGGAGAAAAACCAATAGATTTAAAAGAAGAAGTGCTTATGCGGCAGATGTTGCAGTATCCGATCACGGTCACTTCCCATGTTAATTTTTTTAATTATCTTTTCGGACAGGGGCGTGAATCCAATTTGCCATTTGTCCATCTTTGTAATAGTGTTGTCATTTTAGATGAAATTCAGTCTTACCGGAATGATCGGTGGATAGAAATTATTCATTTCCTGGAGTCTTTAAGTGAACTGTTAAATATGAAAATCATTATTATGTCAGCCACTTTGCCAAAGCTAGACCGGTTGCTCCTGCATGGAAAAGAAGTAGCAGCTGAACTTTTGCCAAATGCCAGAAAATATTATGAAAATCCCATTTTTAAGGATCGGGTTCACGTTCATTTCGAACTTTTAGAGAAAGGAACGATGGATTTAGATGAATTGGAAGAGTTCCTCGACCAATTGATTATTGAAAAAGGGCCGAAACGAATCCTTTTTGAATTTGTAACAAAACGGTCCGCTCGTGAATTTCATCGCCGGATTCTTGAAAAATATGAAAAGAAGCGGCCTGTCATACTGTTGACCGGGGACGACCATAGCTATTACAGAAAAAAAGTAATTGAAGCGATAAATAAAAAAGAAGAAGGAGTATTTCAATTACAGGATGTGATTTTAATTGCGACCCAGGTAGTAGAGGCCGGGGTGGATATTGATATGGATATCGGGTTTAAAAACATTTCAACATTGGATAGTGATGAGCAGATGCTCGGAAGAATCAACAGATCCTGCCTGAGGGAGGATTGCCATGCCTACTTCTTTTTATTGGATGATGTCTCAAAAAAATTGAAAAGCAGTAATGACTACCGTCTTGAAAAAGATTTGCGGGATCGTGAATATCAAAATGACTTGATCAATAAAGATTTTCATCGCTTTTATCAAAATGTCTTTCGCAGATTGATAGAAACAAGCCAGGAAAGGAATAATCATAACATCGAACATTTTCTCTATATGGTTCAAAGCCTAAATTTTGGCGGGGTAGCAGATCAAATGAAACTTATCGAACAACAGACCAATACATTATTTATTGCATATTTGCTGGAGCTTGATAATCAGAAGAAAGTAGACGGAAGAGAAATATGGAACCAATACAAAAGTGTTTTAAAAGACAGTCAACTGGACTATGCTGAACGCCAAGTAAAATTATCCGAACTGCGGCAAATCATGGATTACTTTACATTTAATATTTTTGGTGAACCTGTTATAAATGATGACCAACTTGGCAATCTTTATTTTGTTGAAAAAGGGGAATTGTATATGGAAATTGATCCTTTTACACACATGCAGCGGTTTAACCCGCAAAAATATCAAAAGACGAGTGAGGATATTTTCATATGAATATTACGGGAACAATGGTCAACTATTATTTCCATTGCAAACGTCAGTGCTGGTTATTTGCAAACAGGGTGAACATGGAGGACAACAGTGAGAACGTCCGTATCGGAAAAGTACTTCATGAACTTAAACTTCAGGAAAAAAGAAATACCGAAGTGCTTATCGAGAATATTAAAGTGGATAAGATTACAGATAAGTATCTCGTGGAAATGAAGAAATCCGATGCAGATGTGGAAGCAGTGAGATGGCAGGTTCTCTATTATCTTAAAGTATTAAAAGATAAGGGGATTGAGAAGCAAGGGAAGATTACTTTTGAAGAAAAAAATAAACAAAACCACAAAGTGATTTATGTTGAACTGAATGAAGAGATGGAGACACAACTAGAAAAAATTTTAAAGGATATGAATACGTATCTCGAGCAAGAATATCCAATAGCTCCCCTCAATGACAAAAAGTGCAAGAAATGTGCATATTTTGAGTACTGTTATGTGTAGACTTGTTCAATAAGTAGGGCTTGCTGAATAAGTAAAATGCCTGGATTTAGAAAGGTTGCTGTCAGCTTTGGCACCATTTAAATACTAGGATTTTACAACATATCCAGTGAAAAGCTTGCACTCGAAAGTCAATTCGTCGTATGGAGAAGATAAAATCAACAATTTTCGCAAAAAAATCTGCTATATTTTGAGACAGAGTTTGCAGACAAACTCAAAATCGGATTCGTTCAGCAAGCCCTAAATAATTGTCCTAAATCTTGCGGAATTATAAGTGGGCATTTACAGCTATTTTTAGGAAGCGAAGGAAATCTTTCTTTCAAAATCTGTTTCCATCAGTGTATAGAAGAGAGTCAATTATTCTGCTATTTGAAACGAATGACGGACAAGTTAAAATCTGATTTGTAAGCAAGTCTGCTTTAAGGAGACGAGGGAGAAATGAGAAAATCCACAAAATATTTACTTAGCATGGGAGAGCTTAAAAAGAAAGATAACTCACTTGTTTTTAAAAATGAACGGGGCCATACCTATATTCCTATTGAAAGTGTAAGAGAAATCTATTGTTTAAATGAAATATCTTTGAATAGCAAACTATTTCATTTTTTATCTAACGCTGGTGTCATTGTTCATTTTTTTAATTATTATCAACAGTATTCCGGCACTTTTTATCCGAAAGAGCAGCTCGTAAGTGGGAAATTAACAGTAATGCAGGCAAAGTTATTTGAGACGAAAAGATTGGATGTTGCTAAGTCAATTGTAAACGGGATAGCGAAAAATATCCATTATGTTTTGTATCATTATTATAAGCATGGAAAAAAGGATTTGAAGCCTTACCTTGATTGGCTTAAAAAAGAAGTACCAAAGTTACTAAAAAAAGAAATTTCAATCAAACAAATATTATTTATTGAAGGAGAAATTTGGCGGAATTTTTATGGTACTTTTCACCTGTTTTTACCTGAAAGTTTTGTAATGAATAAGCGTGTACGAAGGCCTCCGGATAATCCGATAAATGCCTTAATTTCTTTTGGAAATACTATTTTATATAGTAAAACATTGTCACAGATATACCGTACGCATTTAAACCAAACCATCAGTTATTTGCATGAACCTGGGGAGAGCAGATTTTCTTTGTCACTTGATTTATGTGAGGTGTTTAAGCCAATTATTGTTTTTAAAACAATTTTTGAAACTGTAAATAACCGGAAGTTACAGGTCGGGAAGCATTTTGACAAAGATTTGAACTATGCGTTATTAAATGAAGCCGGAAGAAAAGTGTTTATTGAAGCATTGGAAGAAAGGTTATCGAGTGTAATTCTTCATCCGCGCCTTAAAAGAAAAGTAACATTAGAGACAGCAATACGGTTGGATGCCTATAAATTAATTAAATATATTTTGGAGGATCAACCCTTTATCCCTTTTAATGCAAAGGAGATGGTATAGTGGGGGCAAAAAAGTCGCTTAATTTTAACTATGTATTTTTATTTTATCCTGAATCCGTGACGAAATTTTCACTTAACGTTA
>NZ_JARTJQ010000017.1:0-19383 GCF_036225245.1 Weizmannia sp. CD-2023 | reverse complement strand
GGGAAGTTCCAAGGGATAATTTGCCCGACAACCCCGACCGGTTCATGGCAGGTATAGTTAAAGTAAGGGCCGTTTACGGGAATGGTCTGGCCGGTGATTTTCGTTGTCCAGCCGGCATAATACCGCATATGTTCGATGGCAAGCGGAATATCGGCATTTGCCGTTTCACGGATCGGTTTCCCGTTGTCGAGCGTTTCGAGCTGCGCCAGCGCTTCCCGGTGCTCTTCCATCAGATCCGCCAATTTATACATTAACCGGCTTCTATCGGCAGGGTTCATCCGCGGCCACGGGCCTTCGTCAAATGCTTTTCTGGCTGCTTGTACGGCACGGTCGATATCTTGTTTATCCCCTTCATAGATCGTAGCCAGCGTTTCGCCGGTAGCCGGATTCGGCGTATCAAATGTTTTTCCGGATGCACTTTCAACAAATTGCCCGTTGATGAACATTTTCTTTTTGCCCTGAAGGAAATGCTGAACCCTTTCATCCAACTGCACGGTTAATTGTTCCATTCCAACCCCTCCATTTATGTTAATTTCAAGGAGACAAGCCTCCTTATATACTTGCTTTGTGCACCAGCCTGTTAGCGCTTACATCCATATTCTACTAAATATCAAAAATAGACGCAATAGAAATCATTCGAATAATTTGAACATAATCTGCGGAAAATCGCAAAAATTCGACATACCCCTTTATGAATAATTATTCGCTACTAATTTTCTAATAAAAAATAATTATTTTATCTTTTTATTTTACTAGTTTCATATTATAATCTATATATACATATATTTTAAGAAACGAGGGATAAAATTGACAATGAATGAGAGAATGGCACTAAAAATCCGCCTGGAGCAGCTGGAAGACGCTGAGATTCGGGTTATACAGGAATTCCAAAAAGAACGGGAAAATATTTTTAAAAGATTAAGGGAGCTGGATGAAAATGAAGGCCAGCAGGTAAAAGCATCCGGCAAACCGGAATATGTATCTTTTAATGCGCTTGCGTCCGTCTCGCCGGAAACCTCAGGCGGCGAAGCCCTTACGAATGAAAGAAAGGTGCGGAAATCGCGGTCGTCAAAAAAGGGCAGGTCGGGCAAGATGAGAGAAGAGGCTATCCAAATACTAAAAAACGTTTCGGAACCGATCAGAGGGGCTGAACTGCAGCGGATGATCGAAGAAAAAACCGGCTATAAAATCGCTAATATGACCTCTTTCATGAAATCCGTCGAAAAACTCGATCCGCGTATCCGCAAACCGGACCGTGGGTTGTACGAATTTGTGAATGATACAGCAAATACGGAAGAACCGCATCAGGAAATGGAGCAAAATGAGAACTTGCCGGAGGAAAACGAGGCAGTTACTGAACAGAAGTAAACCGGTATAAAAAATCCCCGGAAACCCGGGGCTGTAAACAACATAAAAGCGGCGGGAACACATCAACTGTGACCCGCCGCTTTTTTATATTTTGATGATCAGATACAATTATGAATTGGATTCTTCCTTCGGCGGATGGGACTGATAAAATTTTTTCTGAATCAGTGTTTGTCCGATCATAAAGAGCCCGCTCACTGTCCAGTACAGCGGCAGAACCGCCGGAGCTGAAAAAGAAACAAAAAGGATCATGATCGGCGACATGAGCATCATATATTTCATTTGTTTCTTCTGTTCCTCAGGAATACCGATCAGTGAAATTTGGGCTTGGATAAAATAAATGACACCAGCGAGAATGGCCATCGGAATATCTGTTTGTCCGAGATTAAACCATAAAAAGGAGTGGGTGGCGATTTCTTTCGAGCCGCGGATCGCATAATAAAACCCCATTAAAATCGGCATTTGGATGATAATCGGCAGGCAGCCCATATTCAGCGGGTTAACGCCGTGTTTTTGATACAACCCCATCATTTCCTGCTGCAGCTTTGCCTGTTCTTCTTTCGTTTTGGCCGCTTTGATTTTTGTCTGCAGCTTATCCATTTCCGGCTTCAAAACTTTCATTTTATCCTGCATGATTTGCTGTTTTTTGAATGTATGCAGCATAAAAGGCATGAGAATCAGCCGGATGATTAACGTCAAAACAATAATGGCAATCCCGTAATCACCATGAAGCAGCTGGGCCGTTGCTTTAATGACAACTGAAAACGGGGCAACAAAATAATGATGGAAAAATCCTCCGCTGTGCGTGCTGTTTGTTGAATTTGAACATGCGCTTAAAACGAACAGCAAACTGCTTAAAACCAATGTAAAACTGAAAAATCTTTTC
The DNA here is from genome assembly GCF_036225245.1 of Weizmannia sp. CD-2023. Classification (NCBI taxonomy): domain Bacteria; kingdom Bacillati; phylum Bacillota; class Bacilli; order Caryophanales; family Bacillaceae; genus Heyndrickxia; species Weizmannia sp. CD-2023. Next base: position 17,132 of record NZ_JARTJQ010000017.1, on the reverse strand, counting down.
ATGAAATATCCTCCTTTAGTATATTGCACAAATCCTGTCCTTTCTGACCGGTCTTAAATCCGGTTCCGAATCAGGATCTTCAGAAGGATATGTCCGTATTCTGACGCAACTTAAAATCCAAATCGTAAAGAAATTGCACCGGCATTCCGCAGCCGGGCGGGTGTGTACAGTAAAATCCTGCATGACGGCGGCAGGCCTTGCTTCAACAAACGCTGCCGGCCTGATCACAAACCGACTCAAATAAAGAAAACCTGCTGCCAGTACGTAAAATGACAGCGTGCAGACGGCCGGGTCATTTACAAAATCGATGATGTTTTGAATCAAAGCTATTCACTCACTTTAAAGAGATCAGTACAAAGTATACTTTAATTTTGTCTGTTTTACAATCGTAATCATCATTTTACCATACACTGCGAAAGAATCCTAATTTAAGGGAGGGGGAGTATGCCCGGGCAGCATGAAAATGGAAAAATTTTTACGCGCATATAAAACGGGGCTGCCCGGATGGACAGTCCTCAGTTACGCTGTTAGTGAATGTCTTTCTTCTTAAATCTGCCGCCGCGCACTTCTGATATGTTTCCAACCGCGATAAAGGCGCTTTCGTCAAATTCTTCTACAATCGATTTCAATTTTGCTTCCTCAAGGCGGGTGATGACGCAGAAAATGACTTTTTTATTGTCTCCGGTATAAGCGCCTTCCCCGTTTAGATAGGTTACCCCGCGGCCGAGGCGGGCCATGATCGCATCACCGATGTCATACATCTCGTCGCTGATGATCCATACCGATTTGGATTCATCCAGCCCCTGTACAACCACGTCGATTGCTTTTGTGGCGATAAAATAGGTAATGACCGAATACATAGCATATTTCCAGCTGAACACAAAGCCGGCACAGGTAAAAATGAAGAGATTGAGGCCGAGTATGATTTCACCGACAGAGAAAGGAAGCTTTTTGTTTAATAGAATGGCAAGCGCTTCTGTTCCGTCAAGGCAGCCACCCCAGCGGATGACAAGGCCGACGCCGATGCCAAGGATAATACCGCCAAAAACCGTACACAGCAGCAAATCATCCGTAAACACTTTTACAGGGGTCAGCAGGATGGTTGTCACCGACATGATGGAGATGCCGTAAAGGGTGGTCAAGGCAAAAGTTTTCCCGATTTGCTTGTACCCGATATAAAAGAATGGGAGATTTAAGATGAAAATAACTGGCCCCAGTTTCCAGCCGGCAAGGTGGGAAAGGATAATCGAGATGCCGGTGATGCCGCCGTCCAGAATCTGGTTCGGGACAAGGAACAGCTCGAGGGCAACCCCCATAATCATCGCGCCGAGGCTGACAAAGATAAAACGCTGGCCAAGTACCGCCCACTTATTTTTCTTCTGCCTGAATTGGGCATATGTTTTTGCCGTTTCTTCCATATTTTATCCCCTTTCCAAATGTTTTTGTGAAAAAATGTACATTTTACGCATACATAAGCCGTTCCTTTAAGAGCGGCGTTTTCCAAAGCCAAGGATTTTTCCCTGAACCGGAGAACGAAAAAATATTTACAATGAAGGACGCTCCCGATCAAACAGATGAGAAAAAGCGGGCTTTTAACACAGAGGAGAAAATCGGTATAAATATCTATAATATAATTATATTATAAGAAAGTTAAAAAGTGAATGAATATGCATTTCCATGTTGTTTAAATTTTTCCCGGCCGTTTTGAATCATGGGGAAGGGCGCGCTTTTAGGGGCCCAAATTGCCCGTATTGACCGCGGAAATGTTTATAAAAAAAGCCCGGCTCGGCCGGGCTTTTCAAATATCCAATCTATTCTTTTTCCAAGGCGGCTTTTAAAGCATCTGCCAGGCTGTTGCCGAAACTTTCCTCTTTCTTTGTGTATTTTTGCAGCAATTTCTTTTCTTCATGTTTTGACAAAGTTTTTTTCTTTTCGTCTGCTTTTTGGACAATATTGCAGTGGCGGCACTGGAAATAGACGCCGGATTTGCCGTGATGGATCTCCATCTTTTTATGGCAGGTCGGGCAGCGCCTATTTGATAGTTTCGGGCTTTTCCGCTTTGTAAACCGGCATTCCCGGTTTGAACAGACAAGCTTTTTCCCGTCTTTGCCGTTTACTTCTTTCATAAGGGAACCGCATTCCGGGCATTTTGTTCCCGTTAAATTGTGGGCGCGGTATTTTTTGTCACTCGTCCGGATTTCACGGACGAGGCGTACGGTTTCCCGGCGGATGGTTTCCAAAAACTGCTTCGGGTTGCCTTTTCCGCGGGCAATTGCTTCAAGCTGTTCTTCCCATTTGGCGGTGAGTTCCGGCGATTTTAGCTCGTCATTGACAAGGTCGATCAGCTGCTTGCCTTTCGGGGTCGGCACAAGGCGGCCGGACTCACGGCTGATCGTTTCGGAGGAGACGAGCCGTTCAATGATATCGGCGCGTGTTGCCGGCGTCCCGAGTCCGTATTTTTCCATTCTCGAAAGAATATCCGCTTCGGAATACCGTTTCGGTGCTTCGGTTAAATGCTGGCTGAGCCGGATTTGTTCCAGCTTAAATTTTTTTCCTTCTTTGATCGAAAGCAGCGCCGTATTTTCCCGCTCCTGTTCATGGTGCAAAACAGCGGTAAAACCGGCATTTTTCACGGCCATTGTCCGCCCGGTCATGGTTTTTCCGCCTGCTTGAAGTTTAAATTGGACGGTTTCATATTCATAAACCGGATAGAATAGCGCAAGGAACCGTTTTACAATCAGATCATAGATTTTCCGTTCATCGGCAGACAAATCTGATAAGGCCGGGCGTTCATCTGTTGGAATAATCGCATGGTGGTCCATCACCTTCGCATCATTGATGACACGTTTGGCCAGTATTTTACCTTTCCGGGAAAGGATCGGCTGAACTTCTTCTTTGTACGCATCTTTCACCGCAAGCAGCCGGTCGTACATCGTATTTTCCATATCTTTCGTCAAATATTTCGAATCGGTGCGCGGGTAGGTAACGAGTTTATGCTGTTCATATAAGTTTTGCAGCACGTTCAATGTTTTCTTTGCTGTAAAACCAAAACGGTGGTTGGCGTCGCGTTGCAGTTCCGTCAAATCGTAAGGGAGCGGCTGCTGCTCTTGCTTCTGTTTGCGGATCACTTCTGTCACGACGGCAGTCTGCCCGGATAAAGCCGCATGTATGGCATTTGCTTTTTGCTCGTCAAATATCCGTTTTTCGCCATGATGGTCATACGATACTTCGAGTTTTCCGGCGAGCGCTTCAATGGTCCAGTATTTTTTCGGCACAAAAGACTGGATTTCCCGTTCGCGCTCGAGCACCATCGCCAATGTCGGTGTCTGCACGCGCCCGGCGGAGAGCGGATCGTTGTATTTCACGGTTAAAGCACGGGATACGTTCAATCCGATCAGCCAGTCTGCTTCGCTGCGGCAAACGGCGGAGTGGTACAGATTGTCATACTGCTTTGCCGGTTTTAACTGCTTGAATCCGTCTTTAATCGCTTTATCGGTCTGGGAAGAAATCCATAACCGTTTCACCGGTTTTCTCCAGTGCATTTTTTCCAGAATCCAGCGTGCGACAAGTTCGCCTTCGCGCCCGGCATCGGTTGCGATAATGCAGTCTTTGATGTCGCTTCTTTTGCCAAGCTGTTCGATCGCTTTATATTGCGGATAGGTCTGCCGGATTGTTTTAATTTCCATTTTATCCGGAAGAATCGGCAGGTCTTCCATACGCCATTCTTTATATTTCGGATGATAATCTTCCGGCATTTTCAGTTCGATCAAATGGCCGAGCGCCCATGTCACGATATAGCGCGGCCCTTCAATATAACGTTTTTTATTTTCCGTGCAGCCGAGGACGCGCGCAAGTTCGCGCCCGACGCTCGGCTTTTCGGCGAGTACAAGCGATTTCATTGCATAACACCTTTCTTTTATTCCTGTCTGAACAAGTATAACGCATCAAACAGGATTGATAAATCATTTCGTTTCTTCTGTTTTCACAGTGAAAATTTTGAAATGCAAACGGGCTTTTGGTAAAATGGTGGTTTGTAAGAGACAGTGTAACCTGAAAGCCTGCATTATATCTTGCAAATATAATTGGATAGGTGGTTATCAATAATGGAACAAACAAAGCCGTACAGAGTCTTATTGTATTACAAGTATGTTGAAATTGAAAATCCGGAAGCCTTTGCAGCCGAACATTTGCAGTTTTGCAAAGAGACCGGTTTAAAGGGGCGTATCCTCGTTGCCAAAGAAGGGATCAACGGCACCGTTTCCGGAACGGTTGAACAAACAACCAAATATAAAGAAAAGATGCACGCCGATCCCCGGTTCCGGGACATGGTCTTTAAAGAAGATGAAGCAGATGGCCATGCGTTTAAAAAAATGCACGTCCGCCCGCGTAAGGAACTGGTTACGCTGCGGCTTGAAAAAGATATCAATCCGAATGAAAAAACGGGAAAATATTTATCCCCGAAAGAATTTCGCGAGGCGCTGCTGGCTGAAGATACCGTTGTACTGGATGCGCGCAATGATTATGAGTATGATCTCGGCCATTTCCGCGGAGCATTGCGCCCGGATATCCGCGCTTTCCGCGAACTGCCGGGATGGGTGCGCGAACATAAAGATCAATTAAAAGGCAAAAGAATTGTGACGTATTGCACAGGCGGCATCCGCTGTGAAAAATTTTCGGGCTGGCTTTTGGAAGAAGGGTTTGAAGATGTCGGCCAACTGCACGGCGGGATTGTAACATACGGAAAGGATCCGGAAGTGCAGGGCGAGCTGTGGGACGGCAAACTGTATGTATTCGACGAACGGATTTCCGTTCCGGTCAATCGAAAAGAACATGTCGTTGTCGGCCGGGATTATTTTACGGGGGAACCGTGCGAACGTTATGTCAACTGCGCCAACCCGGCCTGCAACAAGCAAATTTTATGCTCGGAAGAAAATGAACATAAATATATGCGGAGCTGCTCGCATGAATGCCGTACCGTACCAAATAACTTATATGTAAAAGAACACGGCCTTACACCGGAAGAAGTGGCTGAACGGCTGCGCCGGATCGAAGAAGAAGACGCGGCGTTAAACCGGTAACCGGTGCGGCTTTTAACCTTACGATCCGAAAAGCGGATGGTGAAAAAGGGCATGGAAACCGTGCTCGCTCCCTGCCGGAACGATTCCTTGCTTCGGAAACGGCATTTTCTTGAAAGAAACAAGGCCTAAAGAGCGGAATGTGAAAAAGAGAAGAAAAACCGGGAACTGCTGCAAACATCCCAGCTCGGGGGCAGGGTTAACAAGCGGTGCGTTCCGGAACAGAGAAAGGATTTGGTGCAACTGGGCCAAATCCTTTTTATCTGCCTGTTTTTTGTGTAAAATGGGGAAAAATGGGCATCTTTGCCGCTTCATACGCGGTATGGCAGAGGATGAAAATCAGCGGGCAATATTTTCAGGATAGAAAGAAAGGCGGGATTTGGATGTGCGGGAGGTACACGTTAACGGCATCTGTAAATGAATTGGAAGAAAGGTTCCATGCCAAAGCTTCTTTTTCAAGCAGTGAATATGCCAAAAGTTATAATGTCGCGCCTTCGCAAATGGTGGCTGCCGTGATCAGCGCCCATGGGCAGTACAGACTCGGTTTTTTAAAATGGGGCTTGATTCCTTCCTGGGCAAAAGATCCGAAAATCGGGCATAAGATGATCAATGCCAGAAGCGAAACCGTATTTCAGAAACCGGGTTTCCGGGAGGCAGTGAAAAGGCGGCGCTGCCTCATTCCGGCCGATTCTTTTTTTGAGTGGAACCGAAAAGACGGCACCCGGGCGCCGATGCGGATCAGGCTTAAGAACAGGGGCATTTTTGCGATGGCCGGGCTTTGGGAAAAATGGATGGACCAGGAAGGGAATCCGGTCTTTACTTGCACGATTTTAACGACAAAGGCGAACAGGATGATGGCAAAAATTCACGACCGGATGCCGGTGATTTTACGCAGGGAAGATGAAGAAAAATGGCTGGACACATCGGTCACTGAGGCGGGCCGGCTGTTGCCACTCCTTTCGCAGTATGATGCAGACCTAATGGAAATGTATGCCGTATCTGAACGCGTCAATTCGCCGAAAAACAATTTTCCGGAGCTGTTATTGCCAAAAGATTAAATTTTTTGTTGAAATGTTGTGGCAAAAAGTTTATCATAAAGGTGACAATTTCATGAACGTAACCACAGGGGGAGCGTTAAGCTGAGAGTGAACGCCATGTTCTGACCCTTTGAACCTGTCCGGTTAATGCCGGCGTAGGGATGTGGAATTTCTTTTGTCCTCCCATGGTTCGTTATGTTCATGCATACCAAAAGGGGGATTTTTTTATGGGCAAATTAAGTTTACAGGCTATGATTGAAGCGGCTATTTTTGCGGCGTTCGCGCTCGTGTTGGACTTATTGCCGTCCATTAAGGTGACGTCCGCGATTTCTCTGTCGTTTGCCATGCTGCCGATTTTTGTGGTCGCTTTTCGCTGGGGATTTAAAGCAAGTGTTGCTTCCGGATTTATTTGGAGCCTGCTGCAGATCGTCACCGGTGATGCTAATGATATTCTTAACCCGCTTCAGGGCATCATGGAATATCCGGTCGCTTTTTCGTTCATCGGGTTTGCCGGGCTTTTCCGGCCGCTTGTCGAAAGAAGCTGTCGTCACTATAAAAAGGGCACGATGACTTTTTGGATATGCCTTTCCGTTCTTACCGGAAGTTTTGCCCGCTATTTCTGGCATTTCGTAGCCGGCGTGATTTTTTGGGGTTCCTATGCGCCTAAAGGACAGTCGGCGTTTCTCTATTCTCTCATCATGAATGGCGGCACGATGATTGGGAATGCGATTTTATGCGCAGCTGTTGCGGCGATTCTCTTGAATGCCGCCCCGCAGCTGCTGACAAAATACCGCAATCCGCACAGGCATGCGGCATAAAAGCAACTTGAAAACGGCAAGGCCAACTGCGCCTTGCCGTTTTCGCTGAAGGAAAGAGGCTTCATGGTAACAGGCGCCTTGTAAAGCCGGCAGTCCGGTTTTTACTGCTTTTTCGGTTGATGATAGGAGGCTACGGGTAATGCTTTCGAGAAACGGGAAAAGATAAATAGAAGGAAAATGAAAGAAAGGGGATTTTATGGACAAAGACATTCATCACCCGTTTGGCCACCGGGTCATCCCGATGACTTCGATTGAAAGCGGAACAGGCAGAGAATTGCTGCCGGATCTCTATTGCCTTACCATCCAAATTGTCAATGTGTGCCTGATCGGCAGGGCCGGAACCGATGCATTTGTTCTCGTGGATGCCGGCATGCCGGGTTCTGCCGAAGCGATATTTTCAGCCGTGCGGGCACGCTTCGGGGAAAAGGCAAAACCAAAAGCGGTTTTACTGACGCACGGCCATTTTGACCATGTCGGAGCGATTGCGCCATTATTGGAAAAGTGGGACGTGCCGGTTTTTGCACATCGATTGGAGTTGCCCTATTTAACCGGGCGTGAAACGTATCCGGATCCCGATCCGTCCGTTGAAGGCGGCCTGCTGGCGAAGATTTCCATGATTTATCCGAATGAACCGGTTGATCTTGGCCATGCTGTCCAGCCCCTTCCCGAAGACGGGACGGTCCCATTTTTGCCGGGCTGGAAATGGATCCATACGCCCGGCCATTCGAGAGGGCATGTGTCGTTCTTCAGGGAAGCAGACAGCGTGTTGATCACGGGGGACGCATTTATCACCGTCAGGCAGGATGAATTTTGGAAAGTGCTGGTGCAAAGGCAGGAAGTAAACGGGCCGCCGCGCTATTTTACAAATGACTGGAAAGCGGCCAAACGCTCAGTTGAAAAATTAGCTGCCTTAAAGCCGGAAACTGCTGTTTGCGGCCACGGGATCCCGATGTCTGGCTCCGGCTTGCGGAAAGGGCTTGAGGCCCTTGTATCCGGATTTGATGAAATCGCGCTCCCGGATCACGGGAAATACGTAGATGGCACACAATAGGCGGTTTGTTCATTGCTTCCTTCCCCGCAAAGGTTTACAATAATTTGTAAATGGATGGATATAAAGGGGCGAGAAAATTGGAAGTCAAAGATTTTATGATCCGGGATGTTATTACGGTAAAAAAAGAGACAACGATCCGGGAACTGTTAAAGGTGCTTGCCCACCACCGGATCGGCGGCGTACCGGTCGTGGACGCGGAAGGAAAGCTGCTCGGTATGATCAGCGACGGGGATGTCATCCGCTTTTTGCAGCCAAAGGCACGGACCGTTTACGATTTTTATATTACGATCGTGGTAAATGAGCAGGAAGACTTTAATGAAAAATTGGTGCACAGCCTGGACTTCCCGGTGGAAAAGATTATGAAACGGCGGGAACTGTATACGGTAAGGCCTGAAGACGATTTTGAAAATGCGCTCAGGATTCTGGCAAAACACCATTTTAAAAAGCTTCCGGTCGTCAATCAGGCAGGGCGTGTTGTCGGCGTCATCTCAAGAGGCGATATCATGCGCCAGATTACGGATAAATTGCTCAACAGCTAAATCGCAATGTTTAGACCGGCCTCCCCGGGGAAGACTATACATAACAGTCTTTCGGGGAGGTCAAATCATGAACGGAACTTCAATGCCGCAATCTCCTGAACCGTTGTGGCGCAAAACGGTCACGATGCCGCAATTTCCATCGTTAACGCAGGATATGGAAGCCGATGTGGCCGTTGTGGGTGCCGGAATGGCCGGGATTGTAACTACCTATTTGCTGGCAAACGAAGGGTATAAAACGATCCTGTTTGATGCCGGATCCATTGCAAATGGCACAAGCGGGCATACGACGGCAAAAATCACCGCACAGCACGGGCTCATTTATGATGAATTGATCCAGCATATAGGAAAAGAAAAAGCATCCCTTTATTACAAAGCAAACGAAACAGCTGCATCGTTCATTGAACAAACGATCCTGAAGCACGGGATCCGCTGTGATTTTTCGCGGCAGGATGCCTTTCTCTATACCAATTCCGATGCATATATTGAAAAACTGGAAAAAGAAATGCAGGCGTATGAAACCCTCGGCATCCCGGGAGAATGGATCGGTTCGCTGCCGGACGGGATTCCCGGGAAAAAAGCGGTGAAAATGGCCTGGCAGGCACAGTTCCATCCGCTTTCGTACTTAAAAGCACTGATTGAATATTTAATGGACAAAAATGTCCCGATTTTTGAACAAACCACTGCGAAAGATATCGATTTTGGCAGCCCATTAAAAATCAAAACGGAAAAAGGGCATACCATGACGTGCAAATACATTTGCATCTGTACACACTATCCTTTTTACAATGCGAAAGGCTTGTATTTCTCAAGAATGTATCCGGAACGTTCGTACTTGCTTGCCGTGAAACCTGTAAAACCTTTTCCGGGCGGCATGTACATTAATGCGGAGCAGCCGTCGCGTTCATTCCGGGAAGCGGAAGGAGCCGGGGAAAAACTGCTTTTGGTCGGCGGAGAGAACCATAAAACCGGCCACGGGGAACCGGAGATCCGCCACTATGAAGCATTGCAGAAGTTTGCAGAAGAAACATTCGGAATCGGGGCATTCTGCTGCCGATGGTCAGCCCAGGATATGACCACATTGGATAAAATCCCTTATATCGGCCCCATTACCAAAAATGAAGAAAGGGTCATGGTCGCAACCGGATTCCGCAAGTGGGGGATGACCGGCACCCATCTCGCCGCCATGCTGATGCGGGACCGGATTATGCAAAAAGAGAACCCTTATGCCGATATCTTTTCCCCGCAGCGTTTTGAAGCGGATCCGATGGTCAAAAAATTCATCTCTGCGAATACCGACGTTGCCGGGCAGCTCGTCAAAGGAAAACTTGACATGCGGGATCAATCTTTAGATGCGTTAAAAAATGACGAAGGGGCCGTTGTCCGTATTAACGGAAAGCGGGTAGGCGCCTACAAAGACCAGGACGGGAACCTCTATCTGGTCGATACGACATGTACCCATATGGGCTGTGAAGTGAAATGGAACTCGGGAGACCGCACATGGGACTGCCCGTGCCACGGTTCGCGGTTTGCTTGTACAGGCGAAGTGGTAGAAGGGCCGGCGAAAGAACCGCTGAAAAAAATCGATCAACAGGACTAAAGTGCTGCAAACACCGCCGCAATTCGACGGTGTTTTTCTGCTTCTATGCGCGAATTCGTGACTTTATGCCTATGTTACAAATTTTTCACGGGATTACAAAGAAGCGTTTTTGTGTAACCAAATCAACATTTTGCCGTTATCCGCCTGTTAAATCCGTGTGTTAGGATTTACGGTGTTGGCACAAAAGCCGGCAAAAAGAGGAGGTTACAATTTATGAAAAAAGCAGTATCAGCACTTGCAGCTGCGGTGACCATCACAAGCGTAATGGCTGTCAATGCACAAGCCGCAGCGCCGGATACTTATACCGTAAAACCGGGGGATACACTTTGGGGGATCTCTCAAAAATACAATACATCCGTTAAAACATTAAAACAAAATAACCAACTTTCCACCGAAATGATTTATCCTTCACAAAAGTTAACCATTTCCCCGAAAAACGTTTATGTCATTAAAGCCGGTGACACGCTGTCGGATATCTCGAAAAAATACGGCGTGCCGGTTGAACAAATAAAAGAATGGAACGATCTGTCATCGGATGTCATTTTCCCGCATGATCAAATCGTGATTCGTTCCAATCCGAACAGCAAAGTGACAGTAAAAGAACGTGCAGCGGAAGTTTCCGTCCAGCCGCAAACAAACACGGAAAATGCAAAAGTGGACGTGAAAAAGCCGACCGTGCACGTGGAATCTTCCAAAGAGGCGGCTCCAAAACCGCAGGGAAAAACGATGACCGTCACCGCGACCGCTTATACAGCCAATGATCCGGGCTGCTCCGGCGTTACAGCGACAGGCATCAATGTTAAAAATAATCCGAATGCAAAAGTGATTGCCGTCGATCCGAATGTAATTCCGCTCGGTTCAAAAGTATATGTCGAAGGTTACGGGACCGCTGTTGCAGGCGATACGGGCGGAGCCATCAAAGGAAACCGTATCGATGTCCTCGTCCCGGATTCAGGAAAAGCCGCCAACTGGGGGCGCCGTACGATCCAAATCACCGTACTGGATTAACAGGCGTACGGATGGGGATCCGTTACTTGCACCCGAAACATTCAACAGGCACAGCAAAACAGAAAACAACCATTCAGGAAGTGACAATGAACGATGGGGGAAATACCGCATTTTGAAACACCGCCCGGCCGGGTAAATCCAGTGGAAAAGGATTTACCCGGCCGGGCGTTTATTTTTTCTTGGCAGCGTGTGAAAAACATTGTAAAGTAGAGCTAGAAAAAGAAAGGAGTGATCTGTTTGTCTTTTCCTTTGATCATCGCTGAAAAACCTGACCAGGGGCGCACCCTTTGCTCGGTTTTTCCGCATGTGAAACGGGAGGGGTATATTGAAATCCGCCCGAATGAGATCTTCCCGGAAGGCGCTTTCTGCACATGGGCGATCGGCCATTTAACCCAGCTCGCCCCGCCGGAACATTACAATCCCGCCTGGAAGCAGTGGAAACTGGAAACGCTGCCGATCCTCCCGGAAACATTCAAATATGAAGTAGCAAAGTCAAAATACAAGCAATTTCAAATCGTCAAAAAACTGGTGAAAGACGCGCGTGTGACAAATATTATTCATGCAGGCGATGCCGGCCGTGAAGGGGAACTGATCATCCGCAACATCCTTCATTTGTGCGGCGCCAAAAAACCGCTGCGGCGTCTGTGGATCTCGTCTTTAACCCCGCAGTCGATCCGGGAAGGGTTCCGCCATTTATTACATGATGAAGACACCCGCCCTTTGTATGATGAAGCATACGCCCGCGCCTGTGCAGACTGGCTGGTTGGCATGAACGCCTCCCGTGTCTACAGCCTGCTTTTAAGGCAAAAAGGCATGCGCGATGTCTTTTCGGTCGGTCGCGTCCAGACACCTACGCTCGCTTTAATCGTAAAAAGGGAGCTGGAAATTGAACATTTCAAGCCCGAACCGTTTTGGGAAGTCACCGCAATGTTTCAATTTGATGACAAACAATACGAAGGCAAATGGGTGAAAGATGGCGAATCGCGTTTGAATGACCCGGCCATGGCAGCACGGATTGCCGCATTTTGCCGCCAAAAACCGGCGGAAGTTGCAGAATTGAAAAAAGAAAAAAAGGAATTCCAGCCTCCGCTGTTGTTTAACTTGTCATCTTTGCAGGCAGCCGCGAACAGGGCTTTTCAATTTCCGCCGAAAAAAACGCTTGATCTTGTCCAATCCCTCTACCAAAAAGGGATCGTTTCCTATCCCCGTTCCGATTCCCAATATGTGACAAAAGGGGAAGCCGAAACTTTTCCCGGTATTTTGGAAAAACTATCCGCCTGCCCGGAATATGCTCCGTATTTCCCGCTTCCAAAGCGTTCCATCCTTCAAAATAAGCGTTATGTAAATGAGAAAAAGGTTTCCGACCACTACGCGATAATTCCGACCGAACAGGTTGTGGCACCAGGCAGTCTTCCGGACGGTGAGAAAAAAATTTATGATATGATCGTCCGCCGCCTCATTGCTGTCCATTACGGCAATGCCGTTTTTCATTATACGACGGTGAAAACGGTCGTGGACAGCCGTGCAACATTTCTTTCCAAGGGCACGCAAATGGAAGCGGAAGGCTGGCGCAAAGTCATTTTTTCGAAAGAAAAGGAAAAAGATGGCATTTTGCCGGATGTAAAGCAGGGGGAAAAAGGGGTTGTCATCGATACAAACGTCAAAGAAGGCAAAACGCAGCCGCCGAAACGGTACACGGAAGGCCAGCTCATCACGCTGATGAAAACGGCCGGAAAATATATTGAGGATAGGGAACTAGAAAAAGTCATGGCGGAAGTGGAAGGGCTCGGTACGGAAGCAACAAGGGCCGGCGTCATCACCATTTTAAAAGACCGGAAGTATATTGAGGTGAAAAAGAATCAGGTCTATGCCACTGATAAAGCGAAAGTGCTCATCCGTGCCATTGGCGGCAAAATTCTGGCTTCTCCGGAAATGACTGCAAAATGGGAAAAACGGCTCCGCGAAATCGGGAAGGGGGCGGCAGAAGCAGCCGCTTTTATGGAACAGACGAAAAAGCTGTCCAGAAAAATTGTGCAAGATGCTGTTCAGGCAGCGGCCGAATGGGATTTTTCCGGCTTAAAAACGGATGACATTAAAAGGCCGGAATCAAAATATACAATCGGGAAAAGAGCCGGCAAATGCCCGGCATGCGGCGGCGACATTGTGGACAAGGGCGATTTTTACGGTTGCAGTGCCTATCGGAAATCAGGCTGCACCTTTACGCTGTCAAAATCGATCCTTGGCAAGAAAATCAACCTGGCCAATGTAAGGAAACTGCTGGCCGGTGAAGAAACAAACATGATCAAGGGATTCCGAAAAAATGGCAAAACCTTTGATGCAAAATTGAAATGGGAGGACGGGAAACTCCGGTTTATTTTTGCAAAGCAACAAACCGGCCGTTGATTATTCAGGGGCCGGTTTGTGCGAAGCTTGTTTTTTCTTCCGGCTCACGAAAACGGCAATGGCAATGATGATCACCATGACGATGAAACTGGCATAAAACCCGGGGCGGATTTCTTTTTCCGCCAGTGTCCCGCTGATCGCAAGCAGCAGGAAAAGGATACCGGCTATGGCCGTGATTTTTCCGCCGCCGTTTAGTTTTAAGACGCGAAAAGCCGAAAGGATAATAAATAGCCAGTTCATCAGCAGCAAAATCCCGGCTGCTGTTGTAATGTATTCATAAATTTTCCCCGGCAGCAAAAGGGCTGTAATAATGGAAAGAACCAGGCCGCAAGCCGCAAGCCCGAGCGAAGGAAGCGGAAGGTTTTTCCATTTTTTTATTTTTTTGCCGAACCATTTTGGCGCATCCCCGTCATTCGACAAGGTTACGAGCAAATTGGTAACCCCGAACAGCGCGGCCGTCATCGTCGAAAATCCGGCAATGATAATGGCGCCGTTAAAGACGTGGGGGAAAAAGGTGAGATGATAGTCCGCCATTGCCTTGACAAACGGACTTTCTTTATCATTAAAAGCCGTATAGTGTTCCATTGTGACGGCAAGCCCGAGCGAGACCACGTAAATCATCGTTAGAACGACTAGCATGATCGATCCGGCTTTCGGCGCATCTTCTTTGTTTTTCAATTGCATCGCCATCAGCCCGATCACTTCAATGCCGCCAAACGCATAAAACGCATAAATGAGCGAAGCCCAAAAGCCTAACGCGCCATGGGGAAAATAGCCGTGGAGACCATCAGGGAGGCACCCGCCCGTTCCCCGCCCGCCGTCAATCCAACCAAAAAGGGCACAAAAGGCAAGCAAAATAAACATGATGATGGCGGCCGTTTTGATGACAGCGAGAATATTTTCCACCTTATCAAAACCTTTTGTGCCAAGCAGGACAACAACAATGGAAAGGGCTGCGTAAATGGCGGCCAGTATCCATAGCGGCATTGCATGAAACCAGAATTTTGTTAAAATGGACAATGCGGTCAGCTGGCTCCCCATAATAAGCACATTCGAACACCAGTAATTCCAGCCGCAGCTGAATCCTGCCCAGTTGCCGTAAGCTTTTTTTGCATAATAACAAAACGAGCCTTCGTGTGGGTCGCGTGCCGTCATTTTCGCAAGCGCGCGGAAAACAATATATGTACCGGCGGCCGCAATCAGGAATGACAACACGATAGAAGGGCCTGTCGTTTTGATCCCGATACCCGATCCGAGAAAATAGCCGGTTCCGATCGTACAGCCGACACCGACAAGCGAAAGCTGCCACCACGTCAGGTTGCCGTTTTTTGTCGCTTTAGATGGTTGCTTCTGGTTGCCCATCCCGGTTCCCTCCTTTACCTTACATACTGTTTGATAAAGCAGGCCGGTTTATGTACAAGTCCTTGATGCTTCTTAAGACAGAAGCGTTTTGATCCCCTGCACGCCGAAATACAGGCCGAATCCGATTAAAGACGCGCCGGAAGCGAGGGAAATGATTTGCAGTGTCCGGTGATTGAAATAGCGCCGGAATCCGCCCGTCAAACCGGCGATGAACACATCCCAGATGGCAAGTCCCACAAAAATCATGCTGCTGTATGCCAGCAACATGCCCGTCCCGTAATGGCCGGCGGTTTTGGCAAGGACAGACCCGTATATGCCAAGCCAGAACAAAATGGATAAAGGACTTGTGATCGACATGATAAATCCTGTTAAAAAGCATGCGGCAAGCGGATCTTTCTTCCGGTATAAATCAACGGTGATCGTTTTTGAGCTGATTACACTTTCCACGCCGGTATAAATGAGGATAAATCCGCCAAACAGCCAGAGAAAGACCTGCACCATTTCAATATTTAAAAACCGGACAAGCCCCAAGTACACTGCCGCCATAAAAATGCCGTCCGCGATCATCGACCCGGTCCCGACCATCCACGCATGCCAAAAACCGTTTTTAATGCCTTTGTCAATGCGCGCGGAATTGACCGGCCCGATCGGCGCAGCCAAAGAAAGCCCGAGAAACACATAGCCGGCAAAAAGGCCGATGTCCACATCCCCCACTCCTCCCGAGGAAAACTTGTACATTTTATGCACGGGCTTGCCTTTTCATGTATGCCATGCCTTGACAAAGCGTGTTACCCGTTCGCTTTTCCGCCACCAACAGTGAAAACCTAAAAGGAAGAGAAACGTTTGATACAGCAGGCAAGCGGGAATAAAAAAGGGAAGAGAAAGGGGGAAGACGTTTGTTACATCTGTATAAAAACAAGGAAAACAACTGGAAATGGTATCAGCTGGAAAGTGCGGACGAGAAAGAAATCGCACGGATTATTGATGAAAACGAGGAATGCAAAACATGGATTAAAAATATAAAAAATGATGATACAAACACTTTAAAGATTGATACGACCCAAAATGACCGGCCGTTTGTCGAAGGCTCGCTTATTTTTGACCAGCACACGATCAACCGTGAGGAACATGATATGTTTCACTTTTACATCACCGAAAAAACGCTGTTGACGGTAGATCTTGATTTTTCCAAGCTGAAAAATACGGAAATCGAAAAAGTCATCGGGCAGATGGCCTATTCCCGCAATGCCATTGAGGCATTTTTTATTATCATCGGCGCGATCGTAAACAATTACCTAGATAAAATAGACGAATTTGAAATTAAATTAAACGAACTGATCTGGGAGATCCAGAAAAGGAACAATATTGACACGCTTGATAAAATATACGAACGCCGCCACGAACTGCTCGTCTGCCGGAATTTGATGATCCCGGTGAAAGAGATATTATACGGCATGCAGGAAGGATTTGGCACTGATATTTTGGAATACCCGCAAGTCCGGCAAAGGGTCATGAAAATCGAAAGATGCCTTGCGCTTTTGCAGGATTACCAACAGGAAATCGATACGCTGCTCAAAGTGGAAGAAGTGGTTTCAGGCCACAGGGGAAATTCGATTATGAAAACTCTGACCGTTTTAACGACGCTGTTTACCCCGATTTCCGCCTGGAGCGCCTTATGGGGCATGAACTTTAAAAACATGCCGGAACTCTCCTGGCGCTACGGCTATATTGCAGCGCTCGGCCTGATTGTCGTAAATACCATCCTGCTTTATATCTATCTGTACCGGAAAGGATGGACAGGCGATATTTTAAAAGGGAATAAGAAAAAAACATTATTTAAATAGCCCTTGCTGAACGAATCCGATTCTGAGTTTGTACCCAATTTGTCAGTAAGTTCTAGAAGAATCCATCTTTAAAAATACGATTCTGTCTTCTCTATACATTGAATCAGCTTTCAAGTGCAAGCTTTTCCCTGTATTCTTTATAAAACCCTTGTATTAAATTTATGCCAAAGCTGTCAGCACCCTTGCCAAATCTAGGAATTTTGGTTATTTTTGCAAGCCCTATGTGAAGAAAGCCTGGAAAATTGACGGCCTTTCTTCACATAGGACTCGTCTACGTTAAGGAAACAAGCAAAAACGAGGCTCTTCCTTCACATAGAGAGCGTCTACGTTAAGAAAGCGCGAAAAAACGAGGCTCTTCCTTCACATAGAGCGCGTCTATGAGTCAAGTCCAGGTTATT
>NZ_JARTJQ010000016.1:0-1719 GCF_036225245.1 Weizmannia sp. CD-2023 | reverse complement strand
AAATGGCATCTTTCACGGGGGTTGTTAGGCACTTCGAAGCGGTCTATTCTGATTTACGACGGGATTTTCATTCTTCCGCTGGCATGTATTTTTTGTGATATGGGCGTTTACGTACATTGTTTGTCGGAATTTCGCTCGCTTCCTTCACTTAGACGCATCCTACGTTAAGAAACAACGCGTTTTTTCCGCGCTTCCTTCACTCAGACCGGTTAAGTCCGTATAATTGTGTAAAAAGGGTTATCTGAATATGAGGGAATATGGAGTATAGGGGCTGTTTTTCTGGAGGGGGCTGGCCAGCCCCCTCCAGAAAAACAGCGGGATTTCATTTCTCTTGCCGTCTCTATCATTTTTTTATAGAAAATGAGCCAGAGCCCATCATCTCAGTTAGAATAGAGTTAACCAAAAAACTAAATTTCTAAAGGAGAGATTCAGGGATGGCTCAATTACAGATTACTCTAGATGAACAACTTTTGCATCAATTATTTCTTGGCGATTCAAAAGAATCGGGTATAAATGCCCTTTTGGAGGCGATTTTGAATCAAGTTCTGGAGGCACAGGCCAGCGAACAGCTGAAAGCCGAAAAATATGAACGTAATGAAGCTAGAATTGATTACCGAAACGGCTCCTACCCCCGCCAACTAAAAACCCGCGTGGGAAAGCTCTCTTTGTACGTTCCCAGGCTGCGCAACGGTCATTTTTCAACTGATCTCTTTCAGCGTTATCAGCGTAGTGAACAAGCACTGGTCCTGTCTTTGATGGAAATGGTGATTAATGGTGTTTCTACGCGCCGTGTCAGTCAAATCACCGAAGAGCTCTGTGGTTCAGACTTCTCGAAGTCGACCGTGTCGAATCTTTGTGGGCAGCTGGATCCCGTGGTTACGGGCTGGAATAACCGTCCCCTAGAGGGCAGCTATCCGTTTCTGTTTGTGGATGCAATTTATACAAAGGTGCGTGAAAATGGCCGTGTCCGTTCCCGGGGTGTATTGATTAGCTATGGTGTCAACGAGAAAGGCTATCGATCGATTCTTGGCCTAAAAGTCGATGACAGTGAAAGCACAGAGGCTTGGAAGAATTATTTTGATTGGCTAAAATCTCGTGGACTAAAGGGCGTAGATGTAATCGTTAGCGATGATCATGGCGGTTTAGTCAGCGCTGTTCAAAAAGCGTTTCAGGGAGCAACGTGGCAAAGATGTCAAGCTCATTTTCTGCGTAACGTACACGATCGGCTTCCAAAACATTTAGAGAGCGAAGGAACTGAACAAGTGAAAGCCATTCTCCACGCTCCAGACATTGAAACAGCACACACACTACTTCAGTCCTTTCTGAATACTTATCAGGATAAAGCGCCTAAAGTGACTGAAATGGTAGAGGAAGCCTTTGACGATGTCACTGCAGCACTCTCACTTCCGGAGCCGTATCGTCGTCGCCTGAGAACGACAAACGGCATGGAACGACTCAATGAAGAATTTCGCCGTCGGGAACAGGTTATCCGTATTTTTCCTAACCGGGATTCCGTAATCCGGCTAATGGGTTCTGTTCTCATGGAAAAGGATGAAAAATGGGCAGAAGGACGCCGCTATTTGAAGATGGAAGACTATTTTGAATGGAAAGCCAAACAACCGAAATCGTCTGACCAATCCAACAAAGCGACAGACATTTATTCGGGTTAATTACTCTATCCCGACTGAGAGGAATTTACACACAAAAAAAGACTTGACC
>NZ_JARTJQ010000015.1:0-19125 GCF_036225245.1 Weizmannia sp. CD-2023 | reverse complement strand
GTAAAATTTTACACATACCTATACCAGAAATAAAGGGAGCCGTTCACGTCCCTCCGCATCTTACACCTGACATGATGCACGCTATAGGGTGCCCCGCGCACCACCATGCTGCAAAGAATGCAGCACGCATAAAAGTCTGAAAATCTACCGGCGCAATTTTTCAGCCCAGACGCCTATGCAGCAGAGAACGTAGGATAGCAGCCCTCGTGCATTTTTAACGCAGCGCCATCCGAACAACAGTGCATGTTCAGAACAAGGCATGCAGCCCGCTGCTTCAACATGGCGGGAAACGAAACATACACAATTGTTGCCTTATCTCTTTATTCCGGTGTATATTTAGAAATATAAAAGTTTACCAAGTGAATAGTTAAAAATAGAAAGACTTTCCTAAATTATCATAAAATAATATTTTTGTAGGGCGCACCCTATCAGCATGTCTATTCAATCTGCAAACTTCCCGTATTGGATTCAAGATGCATTTTTAACAAACGATATTGAAAACGGATACAGTCGTGTGATTCAAGCAATGGGATCAAAAAACGTTAAAGCTGCCAACTGCTATTATTTCTTTGCGGCAAATCAAAACGAAGCGGTGTACATTGCCGGACAGGTTTTTTCCAGTGACAAAATAGAAAACATTTGTTATTATATGATAATAATCTTTAAATGAATAATAGGATGGAGGCGTCTATATGGATTTTCAATTATTTCCGGAAGGCGACGGCGCAATCCTGATTGAAGCAGGGAAAGAAATCAACCTTGCAAACCACCGGAAAATCCGGGCGATCGTTTCATTAATCGAAAATGCGGCGCCTGCGTGGATGATTGAATATATTCCCGCCTACACAACTGTCACCGTTCTGTATGACCCATTCAAAGTTTATGCAAAATTTGGCGAATATCCCTACAGATATGTATCCCGCTATTTCACTCGGCTTCTTGAAAAAGTGCAGCCTGCATCTATCCCAGAACCGCGCACAGTCGATATCCCGGTATGCTACGGCGGCGAATTCGGTCCGGATCTCGAACAGGTTGCCCGCATCAACGATCTTACGCCAGAAGAAGTGATCCGGATCCATGCTTCCGGCGACTACACCGTATACATGATCGGATTCGCACCCGGTTTTCCTTATATCGGCGGCATGCCTGAAAAAATTGCAGCGCCCAGGAAAAAAACGCCGCGGCTCAAAATTCCGGAAAGATCGGTTGGAATCGCCGGAAAACAAACCGGGATTTATCCGATCGAAACACCAGGCGGTTGGCAAATCATCGGTCGGACTCCCGTCAAACTGTTCCGGCCGGATCGGGATGGGCCAAGCCTCCTTCAAGCGGGCGACAAAATCCGCTTCCGGCCGGTGAGCCTTGAAGAATACCGGGAACTGGAGAAGATGCCATCATGATTAAAATTATCAAACCGGGCATGCTGACAACGGTGCAGGATCTCGGGCGGTCCGGCTACCAAAAATACGGGGTTGTCCAAAGTGGGGCAATGGATGCTTTTGCCCATAGAATCGCAAACTTGCTTGCCGGTAATCCGGAAAATGAAGCCACACTGGAAATTACACTCACAGGGCCGGTGCTGGAGTTTCAGAACGATACATTGATTGCCATTTGCGGCAGCGGGTTCCATGCTGTTTTGGACGGGAAACCGGTCGGGCTATGGCGGCCCAAAAAAGTGAAAAGCGGCAGTGAACTCAGACTCAGGCAGGACGGGATCGGTTGCCGGGTCTATTTGGCGGTTTCCGGCGGGATATCCGTTCCGGAAGTGCTGAAAAGCAAGTCAACCTACTTGCGTGCGAAGATAGGCGGTTTCAACGGCCGGGCACTCCAGGCGGGCGATGTGCTTGAAACCGGGATCCCCGGGAAAGTGTCCAGGCAGCTGACCGCATCTCTTGAATACCACTCAGCATGGTCGGTTTCGAAAAACATGCTGCCGGATTACGGTCCGTTTCCAACGATCCGGGTCGTTCCGGGCCGCCATGAGGACTTATTTACCGCAGAAAGTATTGGAACGTTTTTCCGTGAACCATACCGCCTTTCGCAAAATTCCGACCGGATGGGGTACCGCCTCGAAGGTCCGAAACTGGCGGTAAAAGCTACGCAGGAGATGTTATCTGAAAGTGTCGGCTTCGGGACTATTCAGGTGCCGTCCGGCGGGGAGCCGATTGTCCTGTTGGCAGACCGGCAAACGACAGGGGGATATCCGAAAATCGCCCAGGTTGCTTCTGTGGATCTGCCGCTATTAGCCCAGCTGAAGCCGGGTGATGAGCTCCGGTTTAAAAAAATAACATTGCAGGAAGCACAGTTGCTTTATATAGAAAGAGAAAAACAAATTCGCATGTTGAAGGGAACGATTGCCTACCAGGCGAAAAGGAGGGGCACACATGCCGAGCATTGATCTGAACTGTGATATGGGCGAAAGTTTTGGTGCCTATACCATTGGGAGAGATGAAGAAATACTGGATTTGATCACTTCCGCCAATATTGCGTGCGGTTTTCACGCCGGTGATCCTACTGTAATGCGGAAAACGGTCCGGATGGCAGCTGAAAAAGGGGTTGGGATCGGCGCGCACCCCGGGCTTCCGGATCTGATGGGGTTCGGCCGCCGGAATATGCAGATTTCCCCGCAAGAGGCTTATGATATGACCGTCTACCAGATCGGTGCCCTTGCTGCGTTTGCAAAAGCAGAAGGAAGCACCGTCCGGCATGTAAAACCGCACGGCGCACTTTACAATATGGCAGCCAAAGATACGGGACTCGCCGAAGCCATTGCGGAGGCGGTCTATGATGTAAGCCCCGACCTGATTTTATTCGGGCTTGCCGGCTCGGAACTTGTGAAAGCCGGGGAAAAAGCCGGCTTAAAGACGGCGAGCGAAGTTTTTGCCGACCGGACTTATCAACAAGACGGCGCTTTGACACCGCGGCGTGAACCGAATGCCTTGATTAAAGACCGTGAAACGGCGGCAAAACAGGTAATACGGATGATCAAAGAGGGCATGGTCACCTCTGTGCAAGGTGAAGATGTGAGTGTCCGTGCTGATACAATCTGTATCCACGGCGACGGCAGACAGGCGCTTCATTTCGCGGCATTTATCCGGCAGTCGCTTGAACAGGAAGGCATCGAGATAGAAAAAATCAGCCATTTGAGCTGATATAAACAGGGTGGCGCCAACTGGAATCCCGGCCGCCACCCCGCTGTAGTGGGAGTAGAGCAGCACAACGCCTATACTGAAAATTCGCAGTCTCGCCGCGTAAAACCAGGCCCAATCTCATAACGGCTGCCTATACCTATATATTTGTGAGTCTGCAGGGAGTGAAAATTCGCAACCTCCCCACCTAAAATTCTGTTAAATTGGCAATTGATGCATTAACGCAAGTGTTGAAAATGCACAACCTTTCCTCGTAAAACCGGGGCCAACCGGGGTAAGCCCGGCAGCACAACGGCATATGCCTGATTGGTTTTAACAAATAATCTCGGAACTGCCGCAGATTAAAATGTACATTCCCCATAGAACGCGTGAATTCCCCCGCCTTGAAGATTTATATAAAATGAACTTAAGTTTTTACATCACCTGAACACCCATTTGCATGATGACTATTTTTTACAAGCAGGCGACAGAGCGGCGAAATGATGTTCATTTTATTTAAAAACAAAAAGTACGGGCGGGGGTTAACTGTATACAGAAAAGGAGTGAACGGGTATGGTATTGATCGGTGTCGCACTGATTATCATTGGATTTGCACTCAGATTTAACCCGCTGGTCGTTGTGACCGTTTCGGGTCTTGTCACCGGATTGATCGCGGGTCTCCCGCTGAAACAACTGATTACGCAATTCGGGGAAGCTTTTACAACAAACCGCTATATGTCCATCTTAATTATTACCTTACCGGTGATCGGCCTTCTGGAAAGAAGCGGATTACAGGAACAGGCGAAACACCTCGTTTCCAAAATCAAAGCAGCAACGGCCGGTAAAATTCTGACATTTTACCTGCTGATCCGCGAAATTGCCGCGGCGCTCGGTCTGAACAGCCTGGGCGGACATCCGCAAACAGTGCGGCCGCTCATCGCACCGATGGCTGAAGGGGCGGCAGAAGCAAAATACGGTGATGTACCGGAAGAAGACAGAGAAGAAATTCGTGCCCAAGCGGCAGCTGCCGACAATATCGGCCTGTTTTTCGGAGAAGATATCTTTGTTGCGGTCGGCGCCATTCTTTTAATGAAAGGATTTTTTGACCAAAACGGCATTAAAGCGGATCCGATTTCGATGGCGCTTTGGGGGTTGCCGACAGCCATATTCGTATTTATCGTCCATTCCATCCGGCTCCGCCTCTTTGACCGGAAACTGGACCGCAAGCTTGGAAAAACCGGAAGCAAGGATGTGAAAAAATGATCATCTCAACTGAGTGGATTTATATCATCATGGGAATCGTTTGCTTTTTCTGCTCTGTCTACACTTTTTTTGATCAAGCAAACAGCAGGCGCATCCCGTCCGGCCTTTTTTACCTGATTTACGCCGT
The DNA here is from genome assembly GCF_036225245.1 of Weizmannia sp. CD-2023. Taxonomy (NCBI): domain Bacteria; kingdom Bacillati; phylum Bacillota; class Bacilli; order Caryophanales; family Bacillaceae; genus Heyndrickxia; species Weizmannia sp. CD-2023. The sequence continues at coordinate 14,607 of NZ_JARTJQ010000015.1, read as the reverse complement.
GACGCTCTTGTTTGGAAAAGTGATTCCGCCTTTTTACACCGGGCTGATGGTGCTTGCCATGGTGGCGATTGTGGCATTTGGCGGCCTGCAAAAGGGAAGCTACAATGGGGCAGGTGCGGATGAGCGGGAAAAAAGCCGCAAACGATTGGGAAACCGGCTTTTTCTGCCGGCAATACTCATCCCGGTTTTAACCGTATTGGGCTCAAAATTGCTTGTCAATGTGAAAATCGGCTCGCGTCTTTTGCTGGACCCATCCAATCCGACGCTTGTCGCGCTTGGAGTGGCGTGTATCATTGCCATCCTTACCGCAATGATGCTGACAAAAAGCCGTCCGCAAACCACGTTTAAAGAATCACGGCGTCTTTTGGAAGCAATCGGCTGGGCTGTTGTCCTTCCGCAAATGCTGGCGACACTCGGTACCATTTTTACAAAAGCAGGGGTCGGCACAGTGGTGTCAGGCCTGATTACAAAAGTGATTCCGGAAAATTCGGTTTTCTGGATCGTGTTCGTTTTCTGTGTTGGGATGGCGCTTTTTACGATGATTATGGGCAATGCGTTCGCTGCTTTTCCGGTGATGGCGGCCGGGATTGCGATTCCGTTTTTGATCGAGCGGTTCGGTGCCAATGCGGACCAGATTGCAGCCCTTTCGATGTTCGCCGGTTACTGTGGCACGCTCATGACCCCGATGGCAGCGAATTTTAATATTGTGCCGGCTGCGCTATTGGATTTAAAAGATAAAAACCATGTCATCCGTGTACAAGTGCCAACCGCGCTGCTGACACTTGCATTTAACATTGTATTGATGTATCTGTTAGTCAAATAGGATGAGATCCATTTAGAGGTATGGGGTAAATCAATACCTATTCGTGAGTAAATGAGAGATCATGGCACTTTATTGAAGGAGGAGAGGAAAATGGAGAAAAAAGTACTCTTAACCGGTTTTGATCCTTTTGGCGGGGATAAAGTAAACCCTGCCCTGGAAGCGGTAAAGCAATTGGACGGAAAAAATATGGAAGGCATTCGCATCGTCACGCAGCAAGTGCCGACCGTATTTCACGAATCGATCCGGACCGCTGCTGAGGCCATTGAACGCGAAAAGCCCGATGTTGTCATTTGTGTGGGACAGGCAGGCGGGCGCACGCAAATCACGCCGGAACGTGTGGCGATTAATATTGATGATGCCCGTATCCCGGACAATCAGCATCATCAGCCCATTGACGTCCCGATTGCAGCGGACGGCCCCGCGGCTTATTGGTCAACGCTGCCGATTAAAACGATCACGAGGCAGCTGCGGGAGGCGGGAATCCCGGCTGCTGTCTCCAACACAGCAGGCACATTTGTCTGTAACCACCTGTTTTATGGCGTCATGCACCATCTGGCAAAAAACAACATATCAGCCCGCGCCGGTTTTATTCACGTGCCTTATATTCCGGAGCAAACAACCGAAACAGGTGCCCCGAGCATGTCACTTGAAATGATCGTCAAAGCGCTTGAAATTGCAGTTTTCGTCTCCGCCACGGCCGAAAAAGATCTGGTGGAAACAGGCGGGGCATTGCATTAAGGGATATGAAAAATTGTAGCCCCGCGGATGAAGGACAAAACGGAGTTGGCCACTGTGTGAAATGTCTTTTGTAAAGGCTATGAAGGACAAAAGGCGTTTGGTTGAGTCCGGAAATGTCCTTCAGAGAGTCAATGAAGGACAAAACAGATTTGCTCGCGGCTCGGAATGTCTTTCATCGAGGTAATGAAGGACAAAAGACTGTTGCCTGTATCGTGAAACGTCTTTCACAGGGCCAATGAAGCAAAAAGAAATTCGCCGGTGGCACAAAACCCCTCAAAAAAACCCGTCTGGAAAGTTCATTTCCAGACGGGTTTTTCGCTTTTCTTCCTATTATAATAAAGCGCTGCAGATCAAGTTGATCAGAAATAAAGCCCCTAACAAGATCATCACAGGGTGTAATGTTTTTGCCTTCCCTTCCAGGATTTTCAGAACGGGCCAAGCTACAAAGCCAAAAGAAAGGCCGGTAGAAATACTGGATGTAAAAGGGATCAGCACGATGATCAAAAATGCCGGAAACCAGCTGCTGAAATCATCGAAATGAAGGTCTTTTAACTGCTGCATCATGATGGCGCCGGTAATGACGATAATTGGCGCAATGGCAGCCTGCGGAATATAACCCAAGAGTGGCGTAAAGAAAAGCGATAAGGCAAACAGAATGCCGGCTGTTACCGCCATGATCCCCGTTCTGCCGCCGCTTTCGATTCCGGCCGCGCTTTCTGCAGCGGCAACGGTCGGGCTTGTGCCCAATATCCCCGAAATCAAGCTTGTCGTAGCACTCCCTTCGAAAGTCCTTTTAAAGTTCCTTTTATCGGGGAGGATGCCCTCCAACATGCCCATCGACTCAAAAATGAGGATCATCGACATGGAAAAGACTGCGAGCAAAAACGGGAGAGAAAACAGGTGTGAGAAATCCCCTTTTCCAACAATTGCGCCATAGCTCGTAAAATCGGATAAGGACACATGCGCGGACTGGCTGCCGTGGATGCCAAACAGGATGCCAGCAATCGCCGTCACTGCAATGCCAATCAAAAATCCGCCGTTTACTTTTTTGATAAAAAGCATCAAGTTGACAAAAAGGCCGAACAAGAAAAGAAGGACATTCGGATTGGTGAGAGAGCCGAGCTCGATTAAGGAAGCTTTCCCCGGCTGGATCAGCGCCGCCTTTTCCAGCCCGATTTCAACAAGAAACAACCCGATTCCGACTGTAATGCCGGTTTTTAAGGCAGCCGGGATGGCAGCCGATAACACCGTGCTCAGTTTTGTAAAAGCAACGAGCATGTACAGCACACTGGCCAGCATGGAAATCGCAAGCGCTTGTTGCCATGACAATCCCATATTGACGACAATCGTATACGTAAAAAAGGCATTGACTCCCATTCCGGGCGTTAGGATGATCGGGGCATTGGCCCAAAATCCCATCATCAGGCAGCCTGCTACAGAAGACAGGATGGTGGCAAATACACTTAAATTGACGGGGATCCCGGCATCCGCCAAAATCATCGGATTGACAATGATGATATACGAAATGGCGAAAAAACCGGTCATCCCGGCCGTGATTTCTCTTTTTATAATAGATTTATCAGAAAAGGCCTGCCATAAGGATGGCCGGCCGGAAGACAGCGTACGATCATGATAGAACTGGTGATGAGACATTTTGATTCATTCCCTTTTTATTTGTATGTTCTATTGGCAACCGCCGATTCCTGCCTGTTTAGAACGGGATGTTTGCTACACCTCCAGCCGGCATGAACAGACAGAAACCGTTTTTTCAAACAGCAGAAAGATGAAAAGCCAGCAACAAGTCGGAAAACGAGCGGCTCCTTCGACATCTCTTCACCATCTGTCCAGGTATCAGATAGAGAAGGAGACCTCATCTAAAGAGCCGTACACCCCATCCGCGAACAGGAAGGGTGCACGGAGTTTTTAAATTTTGTTCTTCCGGAACGAAGCCCCCTGGTTTCAGGGAAAATTTTACACATGATCATCCTATCACCATACAAACAAACCGACAAGGCCGGCGCTCAAAAGCGAGACAAGGATACCGGAAAGGATTAAATAGCCTGCATTTTTCGAAATATGGTGTACAGTTGCTTTGTCCGACAAATCTTTAAACGCACCGATCACCATTCCCAGTGTCGAGAAGTTCGCAAAAGAAATCAGGAACGTGCAAAGGACGGCACGGAAATGCGGTGCGAACGTGTTGACTTTTGGCGCAATTTCACCCATTACAACAAACTCATTGGTAACCAGCTTCGTCCCCATATATTGTGCCATTTGGAAAGCCTGGTCTGCCGGCAGTCCGAGCAAAAAGCTGAATGGGAACAAGATGATGCCCAAAATCGATTCCATTGTCAGCCAAGGTGCGATGAGCATCAGAAGTTTGTCAATCAATGCGGCAAGTGCGACAAATGCGATAACAGAAGCGGCAATGATCAAAATCAATTTGCCCGCTGCCAGAATGGAGTCGCCAAGGAAAGAAAAGAAAGGTTCTTTTTCTTCTTTTTTGACTTCCACTACTTTATCTTCATCCCGATCGATCTTTACAGGGTTTAAGATGTTGACAACAATAATAGCGTTGATGATATTGAGCGGAATGGCAGAGAGCACAAATTGTCCCGGCACCATTTGTGTATAGGCCCCGACAATGGCTGCGGTAATGCAGCTCATCGACATCATCGCCAGTGTTAAATTCCGCTCCGGGCTGTTCTTTTTAATTTGCAGGCTGGAAACCGCCAACGCTTCCGTATTGCCCAAAAACATCATTTCAACAGAGAAAAACGACTCGAATTTCGGCTGACCGGTAATTTTGGACAAAATCCATCCGAGTTTGCCGATGATCCAAGGCAATACATTGAAATAAGTTAAAATGTCAAATAAAGGAACGACGAGTAAAATCGGAAGCAATGCACTGACGAAAAAGTCCATTTGTTTGACATGCACCCAGCTTGAAAAGGCAAACCCGATGCCGTCGTAAGCCGTCTGCACAAGCCAGTTAAAACCGTATGCTGCCCCGTGCACCATGGCGCGCCCCACCGGAAAACGGATTAAAAACCAAGCCAGGAAAATATTGAGGACAACCATTAAGGAAATGGATTTCCAATGAATATTCTTTCTATCCTTTGACAATAAATAAGCGACGCCAATAAATACCAAAATGCCAACGATGTTGAGAAGCAAATATCCGAACATGGCATAGACCTTCTTTCCATTAAGATAAACAAAACGCTTATGAAGCTTTCAGCATGTCCCTTGAAGCGTATGTGTGTTTGTACACTTCCTTTTATGCTGAAACTTCAAATGTTTTTGGAAAAAGTTCAAACAAAAGCAGGGTGGCTGTGTTCTGTTTCACAAAGTGAATATAACACCGAATTGAACAGTTGTAAACGCAAACATAAAATTATTTTCAAAGATTAAATTTTCAGTTTACAGGAAAGGGAAGAAAAACCAGGGAGGGCAATGGATTCCGGGAAAAAGAAGAGCCGGCCGATAAACCGGCCGGCAACATTTTTTGCTTACTTTACAGCAGCATCTAAAGCAACGCGGATCATGTCATTGAATGTGGTCTGGCGTTCTTCAGCACTTGTCGCTTCCCCTGTTAACAGGTGGTCGCTGACCGTTAAAATTGCCAGTGCTTTTCTGCCATATTTGGCTGCCAGCGTGTAGAGGGCTGCAGTTTCCATTTCAACGGCCAAAATGCCGTATTGTGCCCATTTTTCGTGTTCGGCGTAGTCATCATAGAATAAATCCGCACTGAACACATTGCCGGCTTTCAAATTCAATCCTTTTTCCACGCCGCTTTCATATGCGCTTTTCAGCAAGTCAAAATTTGCCAGCGGTGCGTAATCCATTGCACCGAAAATTTTCCGGTTGATTTGGGAGTCGGTCGATGCCCCCATGGCCAAAATGACATCACGGATTTTGACATCTTTTTGAATGCCGCCGCATGTCCCAACCCGAATCAAATTTTGCACTCCATAATCCTTCATCAGTTCCGTGATATAAATCGAAATCGAAGGAATGCCCATGCCTGTGCCTTGGACCGATACTTTTTTGCCTTTATACGTTCCCGTAAATCCGAACATATTTCTCACTTCGTTATAACATACCGCGTTCTCGAGGAAATTTTCCGCAATATACTTCGCCCTGAGCGGGTCTCCCGGCAACAGAATCGTGTCAGCAATCTCGCCTTGTTTTGCGCCAATATGTGTGCTCATTTTATGATGCTCCTTTACTGAAATTGTCATCCGTACAAAATGACCGGATGCAGCATGTCTGAATTGTACAAAAAGGAGAAAAAAAGGTCAAACCAAGATGCATCTTGAATACTAGTGCCAATATAACACGCTCGCGAAAGTTTGTAAACGCAGACATGAAAATAATTTCACAAACCCGATTGCCAAATGTAAAGAAGAACGGTTAAAATAAAGGCAGAAAGAGCTGCTGCATGTTTGCATTCCAAGCCGTGCTGCCGCGTTTCACGATTTTCCACAAAAATTTTATATAAGGTGCTCATTTTTGTATCAGGCCGGGGAGGGGAACCTGATGAAGAAAGAAATGGAGAAAAGCAAGTTAAGCATTGAAGTGGCAGAGCTCTATTATCAACTAAACTACAGCCAGCAGCAAATATCTGAACATTTAAAAATATCTCGTCCGACGGTTTCCAGATTGCTACAATACGCGAGAGAAAAGGGATATGTACAAATCAAAATTGCGGACCCTTTCGTGGATTTGCAGCAACTCGAGCAGCAATTGGCTGAAAAATATCACCTGAAAGAAGCCTGTGTCGCGTTTTCACCTGCATCAGATCCGGCAACCATCTTGCATTATGTGAGCATTCGGGCGGCCGAATATGTAAGCGGATTGATCCGAAACGGCATGAGCATCGGCATCAGCTGGGGATCGACCATCTATGAGGTCGCGGCAAAACTTCCGAAAATGCATGTAAAAGGGGCAGAAGTGGTACAGTTAAAAGGCGGGACAAGTTTTTCGCATGTAAACACGTACGCATGGGAAACGTTAATGCTTTTCGGCAATGCCCTGCAGACGCTCCCTGTCTATTTTCCGTTGCCGCTGTTGTTTGAAAAGGCGGAAGCCATGGAGATCGTCATGCAAGATCAATCCATCCAAAAAATTATCGAGAAAGGCAGGGAAGCCCAGGCAGCCATTTTTACGGTCGGTGCTGCAGATGAAGAAGCCTTGCTGTTTAAACTTGGTTATTTTACTGAGGCGGAAAAAGAAAAACTGATGGAAAAAGCTGTCGGGGATGTGTGCTCACGGTTTATAGACCGAAACGGGGAAATATGTGACACAACGATTAACAAGCGGACGGTGAGCATTGAACTTGCGGAGCTGCGCAAAAAGGAATGGTCCATCCTCGTTGCGGGTGGCAGGCGAAAAGTCCTTCCTGCCCACACGGCACTTACAGCCGGCTATGCAAATGTATTGATTACCGATCAACATACCGCCAAACAATTGCTGGGCATGGAACAGGGATAAAATAAGGGTTTCAATTTCCGGTAAAAGAAGAACGCGTGGGAAAAAACGGTTTCCTCCGTTGTGATGGCCAGGCAATATAGCACACCCGTTGAATTCACGGAAAAACAGGAATGCTAATTGGACAAATGTTCCAGACCGGCCAACTTTTTAGCGAAACCAATGTCGAATAGACGCAACGCGCGAAAAAACAGGCATCCCCAATATCGCTGTGTCCCAGATATTGACAAAGAAAAAACAGAGGGCTATGATGGGGGCGAAAGGAAGCGATTACAGCAGGTGAAAACTTTTACCTGTTTTTTCGAAGCTTCCTTGCTACCTGCCGGCCAGCCGTTTTTACAGGTAGACCTTTTACTGTGGCTGTCCTTCTGTTTCACAACGGGGTACCTGCGCAGTAACCAGCATGAAAGTAAGTGATTCTTCAAACTATGTTTTGGCATAAAGGAGAGAACAATAATGGCAGAAAAATTTAAAAGAGTATCGATTATTGTACTGGATTCGGTCGGAATAGGAGAAGCACCCGATGCAAAAAAGTACGACGATGAAGGATGCGACACACTCGGCCACATTGCCGAAAAAATGAACGGGCTTAATGTCCCGAATATGGCAGCGATGGGATTGTCCAATATCCGTCCGGAAAAACCGCTCGTTGGGGTACCGGTTCAGGAACATCCGAAAGCTTTCTTCACCAAAATGCAAGAGATTTCTGCAGGGAAAGACAGCATGGATGGCCACTGGGAAATGATGGGTCTTCCTGTCACGAGCCCACTCCGCACGTTTCCAGAAGGTTTTCCGGATGAATTGATAAAAAAAATCGAGGATTTCAGCGGCCGCAAAGTGCTTTGGAACAAACCGGCAAGCGGCACGGAAATCATTAAGCAGTTCGGTGAACGACAAATGGAAACAGGAGAGCTGATCGTGTACACTTCCGGTGATTCTGTACTCCAGATTGCGGCTCATGAAGAAATCATTCCGCTTGAAGAATTGTACAAAATCTGCACATATGCGCGAGAGTTGACGATTGATGAGCCTTACCGGATCGGGCGCGTCATTGCAAGGCCGTATGTCGGAACGTCTGCCGATAATTTTACAAGAACGTCCAACCGGAAAGACTTTACGCTGGAACCAACGGAAGAAACCGTGATGGATTTTATCAAAGATAGCGGGCTGGATTCCATCGCCATCGGGAAAATCAACGACATATTCAGCGGTCACGGGATCACAAAAGGATTCCACACCGAAAGCAATATGGACGGCATGGATAAATTAGTGGACGAACTGAAAAAACCGTTCCACGGCCTCTGTTTTACGAACCTTGTCGACTTTGACGCGAAATACGGCCACCGCCGTGATCCGATCCGCTACGGACAAGCGATTGAAGCGTTTGACAAGCGGCTTGATGAAGTGCTGCCGGAACTGTCAGACGAAGATTTACTGATTATTACGGCTGACCACGGAAACGACCCAGCGTTTAAAGGAACGGACCATACACGGGAATTTGTGCCGCTGCTTGTCTACTCCCCGCGCTTTAAAGAAGGTCGCGCCCTTCCTGTAAGGCAGACGTTTGCCGATCTCGGCGCAACGATCGCAGAGAACTTCGGTGTCCGTGCGCCTAAAATCGGGACCAGCTTTTTGAACGAACTACGCTGAAAAGAAAGGTGACGAGCCATGCGGATGATCGATATTATTGAAAAAAAGCGGAACGGCGGAGAACTGGAAACGGAAGAAATCAACTTTTTTGTGAAGGGATATACAGAAGGCACCATTCCTGATTACCAGGCAAGCGCCCTGGCCATGGCCATCTATTTTCAGGATATGTCAGATCGGGAAATTGCGGATCTGACCATGGCGATGGTCCATTCCGGGGAAACGCTTGATCTGTCTGCCATCCACGGCATCAAAGTAGACAAACATTCAACCGGCGGTGTCGGTGACACAACAACACTTGTCCTCGCCCCTCTTGTAGCCGCACTTGGCGTCCCGGTAGCAAAAATGTCGGGCCGGGGCTTGGGGCATACAGGCGGTACCATTGACAAACTGGAATCCATTCAAGGGTTTCATGTTGAAATTACGACAGACCAGTTTATTGATTTGGTGAACCGGGAAAAAGTTGCCGTTATCGGACAAACCGCCGACCTGGCACCTGCTGATAAAAAGCTGTACGCACTAAGAGATGTCACTGCAACGGTGGACTCCATTCCGCTGATTGCAAGTTCAATCATGAGCAAAAAAATTGCTGCGGGTGCAGATGCCATTGTTTTAGATGTCACAACAGGCGCCGGTGCTTTTATGAAAAAAGAAGAAGATGCCATCCGCCTTGCTGAAACAATGGTCCGGATCGGCAACCATGTCGGCCGCAAAACCATGGCCGTGATTTCCGATATGTCCCAGCCGCTCGGATATGCCATCGGGAATGCCCTCGAGGTAAAAGAAGCCATCGACACGCTAAAAGGAGAGGGCCCTGACGATTTGACGGAACTGGTGCTTGCACTCGGCAGCCAGATGGTGGTGCTTGCCGGAAAAGCGACGACATTGGAAGAAGCAAGGAAAATGCTGAAAGAAGCCATCGCGAATGGCGCCGGTCTTGAAAAGTTTAAAAAATTTGTCGCCAACCAGGGCGGGGATCCTTCTGTGATTGACCATCCGGAAAAACTGCCGCAAGCGAAATATGCGATCGATCTCCCGGCAAAAACTTCCGGGTACGTTTCCAAAATGGTTGCAGACCAGATCGGGGTTGCGGCAATGATGCTGGGGGCAGGACGCGCCACGAAAGAAGATAAAATTGATTTTGCAGTCGGAATCGTTTTGCGGAAAAAAGTCGGGGATCGGGTAGAAGCCGGAGAACCGCTCGCCACGATTTATGCAAACCGGGAAGCAGTCGAAGAAGTAAAGGAAAAAATATACGACAATATCACCATCTCCGATCACGGCGAGGAACCGAAACTGATTCATAAAATCATTACAGAATAATCGATCCTATTGAAAGGGGAAATTTTATGACGAACCTTGCAGCGTATATTGATCATACCTTATTAAAACCGGAAGCAACCGAAAAAGACATTTTAAATTTAACAGCAGAAGCTGCACAATATCATTTTGCATCTGTCTGCATTCATCCTTACTGGGTAAAATTGGCTGCCAAAGAGCTGGCTGGAACAGGCGTGAAAGTCTGCACCGTCATTGGCTTCCCGCTTGGCGCCACAACGTCCGAGACAAAAGCCTTTGAAACGAAAAAAGCAATCGAGGACGGCGCGGAAGAAATGGATATGGTCATCAATATCGGCGCATTAAAAAGCGGAGATATAGAAGCCGTTGAGGCGGATATCCGTGCGGTCGTGGAAGCGGCACAAGGAAAATTGGTCAAAGTCATTATCGAGACCTGCTTATTGACAAACGAAGAGAAAGAACTGGCTTGCAGACTGGCTGTCAAGGCAGGCGCCCATTTCGTAAAAACGTCAACCGGATTTTCAACAGGCGGCGCCACGATAGAGGATGTAAAACTGATGCGGCAAACAGTCGGGGACAAAGCCGGTGTCAAAGCTTCAGGCGGAATCCATACAAAAGCAGAAGCGGAAGCCATGATTGAAGCCGGCGCAACAAGAATCGGTGCCAGCTCCGGCGTAAAAATTGTGAGCGAATCGTAAGCGGGGATTCGCTCGTTCAAAGAGCAGGATCGGTGCAAATCGTAAGCGAATAAGAAAGGGAGTGCGAGACATGGATGTTGAAAAATGGGTCAAAGATGCCATTGAAATTCGGAAAGCCGCCTATGTTCCTTATTCCCACTTTGAGGTCGGCGCCTGCCTTATTACAAAAAGCGGGAAGGAATATTTAGGATGCAATATTGAAAATGCATCATACGGATTATCCAACTGTGCGGAAAGAACGGCTATTTTTAAAGCTGTATCTGAAGGGGAAAGGGAATTTCAATACATGGTCATCGCCGGAGATACGGATGAACCCATTGTGCCATGCGGGGCATGCCGCCAAGTGATGAGTGAATTTTGCGAGAAAGATATGCCGGTCCTGCTCGTGAACACAAAAGGCGACAGACGGCTAACCACCGTCGGAGAACTCCTCCCCGGCGCATTTTCCAAAGACGATATGTAAGCCGAAAACAGGCAGCAAAATTCTTGCTGCCTGTTTTTGTGCGGTGATATACGGGACCAGCATGCGCTTATATGCAGCGGATTCCCGCGCCTATTTGGAATGCATAAAGATAATTCGTACGGTTTTACCGTTTAAGATGGCATTTCGAACGATTTCCCCTCGAAAATAATCCCCCGACGTATTCACCGAATCCAATTTTTCCTTGCATTCAGGCACCAGCCTGTATACAATAAGAAACATAACTTCAGTATTTTTCATAACTTCGGTATTTTTCCATAACTTCGCAGCGGAACCCCTTATACAGGGTCACGAACAAGGAGGAGAACGATGTGTCAAAAGTAAAAAGTTCCAACTTAGGTTACCCCAGAATCGGAGAAAAAAGGGAATGGAAAAAGGCGCTCGAGCAATTTTGGTCAAAAAAGCTTTCTGAAGAAGCGTTTTTAAAACGGATAAAGGAATTGCGTTTGAGTTATTTGGAAAAGCAAAAAAATAGCGGGATCGATCTGATTCCTATCGGTGATTTTAGCTTATATGACCATATTCTCGATACTTCAGTTCTTTTCGGCTTTATCCCTGAACGGTTTCACCATCAAAACGGCGCTGTCAGCTTAGATACATATTTTAGTATAGCCCGCGGCAATTCTAATGCGGTCGCTTCCGAGATGACAAAATGGTTTAATACCAATTACCATTACATCGTCCCGGAAATAAACGCCGGCACTACCCCTTATATTACTGAAAATCGTTTGCTCAATCTTTATCTTGAAGCGAAGAAAGAGCTGAATATCGATGGAAAGCCGGTTATTGTGGGCCCTGTTACCTTGTTAAAACTATCAAAGGGGTTTGAAAAGAAGGACTTTCCGAATCTTTTGCGCGCCCTTATCCCGCTTTATATTGAAGTCTTTACCGATCTTCAAACAGCGGGAGCGACATGGGTTCAAGTCGATGAACCCATTCTTTCCACAACGCTTGACAAGAAAGAGCTTGGCTACTTCAAAGAAACATACGAAGCTTTTCATCAAGCTGTTCCCAATTTAAATCTTTTACTTCAAACGTACTTTGAATCTGTTGATCATTATCAGGACGTGGCAGCTCTCCCTGTCCAAGGGATTGGTCTTGATTTTGTATATGATGACGGTGCTAATCTTGCATCACTTGAAAAATACGGATTCCCGGAAGATAAAGTACTTGCTGCGGGAGTGGTGGATGGCCGGAATATTTGGCGCACCGATCTTGATGAAGCGTTACAACAAGTAAATGATCTCCTCCATTTTGTGGATCAGGAACGGCTTTGGATTCAGCCATCCTGCAGTTTACAGCATGTTCCCGTCACGGTCCGCCAAGAAAGCGAACTGGAGCCAGTTTTAAAAAATGCGATCAGTTTTGCGGATGAAAAACTGAAAGAAGTCGTGGCACTTGTAAAAGGCGTGAATGAAGGGCGCGATGCCATCCTTGAAGAAATAAAAGAAAGCAACGAAGCGATACAGGCATTAAATCACTCATCGCATCGAAACATTGATTCAATTAAAAAAGAAATTCAATCGCTTGGGGATGACATGCCAAAACGGCCGTTGCCATTTTCTGAGCGGCAAGCGATTCAAGAAAAGAAGTGGAAACTGCCGCTTCTGCCGACGACAACAATTGGCAGTCTGCCGCAAACCAAAGAGATTCGTTCAGCAAGACAAAAATGGCGCAAGGGCGAATGGACGGAAAGCCAATATGAACAATTCATTCAGCAAAATATCGCAAAATGGATTAAAATTCAGGAAGACTTGGACATCGATGTGCTCGTCCATGGTGAATTTGAGCGGAATGACATGGTCGAATATTTTGGTGAAAAACTTCGCGGCTTCGCTTTTACCCGTTTTGCCTGGGTTCAATCGTATGGTTCCAGATGTGTCAAGCCGCCGATTATTTTTGGCGATGTTGATCTGGAGGCTCCAATGACCGTAAAAGAAAGCACCTATGCCCAAAGTCTGACAACACGACCGGTCAAAGGCATGCTCACCGGCCCTGTTACGATTTACAATTGGTCATTCGTTCGAAATGATATCAGTCAATTTGATGTCTTCAAACAGATTGCGCTTGCCTTGAAAAAAGAAATTCATGCCCTTGAGGAAAATGATATTCGGATGATTCAAGTAGATGAACCCGCGATTCGCGAAGGGTTACCATTAAAAGAGGAGAAAAAAGGAAAGTATCTTCATGATGCTGTTTATGCTTTCCGCTTGGCAACCAGCTATGTGGATCATAGCACACAAATTCATACGCATATGTGTTATTCAGAATTTGATGAAATCATTGATGCCATCGATCAATTGGATGCTGATGTGATTTCAATTGAGGCTGCCAGAAGCCATGGGGAAATCATTTCCACCTTTGAAGACCATGAGTATGACAAAGGGATCGGCCTCGGTGTCTATGACATTCACAGCCCCAGAATACCAAGTGTGGAGGAAATCAAGACGAGCATTGAACGTGCGCTTCGAGTGATTGATCCTAAATTATTCTGGATCAATCCTGACTGCGGCCTGAAAACAAGAAAACCGGAAGAAACGATTCCTGCACTTAAAAATCTTGTCCAAGCGACGAAAGAAGTCAGGGAAAAACATTTACAGCTCAAGTAAAAGCTAAAGGATATGGGCCACCATTGGCTCATATCCTTTTTTAAAATAGACATGCTCTATGTTAAGGAACAAGGCCAATTTTTCATGCTTTCTTAACGTAGACGCCCTCTATGTGAAGGAACAAGGCCATTTTTGCGCGCTTCCTTAACGTAGACGCCCTCTATGTTCAGGAACAAGACAATTTTTCCATGCTTTCTTAACGTAGACAGCCTCTATGTAAAGGAACGAGGCCAATTTTTCATGCTTTCTTAACGTAGACATGCTCTATGTGAAGGAACGAGGCCAATTTTTCATGCTTTCTTAACGTAGACGCCCTCTATGTTAAGGAACAATGCCATTTTCGCACGCTTCCTTAACATAGACATGCTCTATGTGAAGGAACGAGGCCAATTTTGCATGCTTCCTTAACGTAGACATGCTCTATGTGAAGGAACGAGGCAATTTTTTCACGCTTTCTTAACGTAGACATGCTTCATGCGATTAAGTCCGTATAATTGTGTAAAAAGAAGGAGTCATTTTATCAACTCTTGGCAACACTGTTTTCAACGACAATAAACAATGAAAAGAGGAGATAAAATGACTCACTTACAGTTTAACCTAAATTTGGATGTTTTAAAAGAAGCCATCATGACTTGTATGTGTAAAATTTTACTCGAAGGGGCAAATGAGTGGAAAAAAATGGGAAGACGCTCTATCATCTAATTGTACACTTCAAGATGAACATCTAGAGAGAGAGGTCTTCCCATGGATATTATATCAATAATTGCTGGATTATTAAAGGATACAAAGAGTCTTATCGAATTTGAAGAACAGCTTAAA
>NZ_JARTJQ010000014.1:13236-35582 GCF_036225245.1 Weizmannia sp. CD-2023 | reverse complement strand
CCGCTTTTCCAAAAAACCGAGCACAAACCCGACCACAATGATCGTTCCAAGCAGGTTGAAAAGTTCAACCGTACTTAAAAGCAGAATATGTAAAAAGGTTTGCAAATCTCCACCTCTTTTTTCAAAAATCCGTTTTCCTATCCATTTTAATCCCGCAAATCATCCGCGTCCAGCAAGCACATTGTGGAAACCCGTTTTTTCAAGTAAAATAGTGCTCAGTGAAAAAAGAGAAACCGGGTGAAACGATTGGATTTTAACATCAATTTCCTTTCCTTCTATGTCATCCAGACAGACGGGGAAGGCGAACAAACGAGAAAACAGTTCAGGCACTTTCAAACTTTAGATCGCGAAAATTATGAGATAAGTAACGTAAAAGACTTTCTCGATGGCGAACTTGAAAAAATCGTAAAAAGGAAAGTGGATAAGCATCCGAAGTCCGAACAAGTACCGACGAAAATCGGCCGCTTTATTGTGGAACCGGGCTACGGCCTTGACTCCAACCCGAACTTCAATTTGTTTAACCGTGCGCGTATGGCCGGCACGATTGGTGAGTTTCAAAAAGCAAGCGAAGCCTTTCTCGCCGCCTATCTGGACACCAATGCTGTCAGGGACGGCGCGTTTCTGATCGCAAATGCAACGATGCGGAAATACTTCGATGAACCGTTTGTTTTTTTGTTGAAATGCGATTTCGAACCGAAAGTCGCCACGATTGCCGATGAATCCACATTGTTGAAAAAAGTGGAAATGGCGATTACCACAAAAGGCATGAAATCCATCCAGTATCCGCATATGCCGGAAGAAGGCATGATTGAAGAATCAGAGCTGAAAATTCACCAGGCATCTCACGCCCGTTATTTCGAAGAATTTTTAAAGTATGTGGAATACGGCGAATCGATGCCGGAAATCATGAAAGCGCAAGTGAAGACGATGGTGGAAGAACATTTTCAGGAAGTGCTGCATGAAGACAGCATCGAATACGAGCAATTCGAAAAAGAACTTGAGATTTGGGAAGCAAGCCCCAAGCGGACGTTACAGGAACGATTGCCGGCGGAACAGGTTATCGAAGCCGCGGCCCAGATTGTCGAAACTGCCCCGGAGGCCGATTTGCGAATGAAACTGGACCATATTTCGGTGAATGCCCTCCTTTCCGATTTTGGCGAAACGGTCCATCTCGCCAAAATCGGAGACCGGTATGTCACGATCGTCGAGTCTGAATCCATCCTCTTTGAAAAAGGGTTTTCCCCCGTTGAATTTCTGCAGCCGGACGAACTGGATCATGTGCTTGAACGGTTGAAGAAGAAAGCCGGGGCCATCGTAAATGAACAAAAATAGCGTGCTCCATTCGCACGCTATTTTTGTTCATGATTGGGGGTGATCCAGTATCTTTTTCCCTTTGGATGCTTGCACTTTCGCATTTTTTGAACTTGCACGGCCAATGCCGAAAACAAAGTAACAGACCGTGACAAGGCCAAGAAAGACAATGCCCGCAACAAGTGACATCCTTGTTTCATCATTAAACCACATGCCGATCAGGACAGCGATTAAAAATGCAATGGTTACATAGTTGGAAACCGGTGCAAACGGCATTTTAAACGGATGGTTTTTCATTTCAGCCTTTTTCATCTTTCTAAACCGGATCTGACTGATTAAAATGACAAACCATGGCACCATCCCCGGCAGGACGCTTGCACTGTATACATATACGAACAGATTTTTCGGTGCGATATAGCTTAACACCACACCAATCACAAGGCCGACAAGGACACCGATTGTACCTAAAAGTGGAACGCCATTGCTTGATACTTTCGTGAAAATTTTCGGTGCCTGGCCGTTTACGCCGAGCGTATACAGCATCCGCCCAGCACTGTAGATGCCGCTGTTGCAGCCGGATAATGCGGCGGTAACGACAACAAAATTAATGATGCCGGCTGCAGCCGTAATGCCGATTTTTGCAAAAGTCGCCACAAACGGGCTGCCGATGGAATCCAGTTCATTCCACGGATAAAGCGTAACGATGACGAAAATGGCGCCAATATAGAAGATCAATATGCGCCAAATGATATTTTGGATCGCATTTTTCAATGTATGGCGGGGGTCTTTTGCTTCACCTGCCGTAATCCCGATCAGCTCAACACCCTGGTAAGCTGCCACGACCAAAGATAAGGCAAAGAAGAAACCTTTCAGCCCGCCGGTAAAGAAACCGCCATGCTGCCACAGATTGGAAAATCCGACGGCATGACCCCCGTTGCCGATCCCGAATAAAATGATGGCAAGCCCGGCGATAATCATAAAAATAATCGTCACCACTTTAATCATCGCAAACCAAAACTCAAACTCGCCAAACGATTTTACAGATACGAGGTTGGCCGTTCCGAGGATCACCATGGCTACAAGCCCCGGAATCCATGCCGGCAAGTGCGGAAACCAAAATTGCATGTAAGATCCAACGGCAATGATTTCCGACATCCCGACAATCACCCACTGGAACCAGTTGCTCCATGCTGTGAGAAAACCTGCGAGCGGATGAATGTATTGATGGCCGAATGTGGCAAAGGAGCCCGTGCTTGGCTCAACGTAGAGCATTTCCCCCATTGCACGCATAATAAAAAAGATAAAAATACCGGCAATCGCATACGCAAGCAACACGGACGGCCCTGTCCACTTAATGGTGCTGGCAGACCCCATAAACAACCCGACACCGATTGTACCGCCAATCGCAATCATTTGAATATGCCGCGCATGCAAGCCTCTGTTTAACGCTCTCTCTTTCACGCCATTCACTCCCGCTGTTTTTTTCAAACATGCTTAAAAAATAGAAAAATAGCTTTGTCAGTCTTTATAACAAATTACTTTTTCATTGTAATATGTTTTTACCCGAAATACAATTGTTTATATACAAGGAACAAGTATTTTATTATCATAGAATAATTTAAACATTCCTTTTTTTATTTGTTTTTAAAAAAGACTGTCCCCAAAGAGGAGCAGTCTTTTTAAACAGTGCATCGGGCCCGCTACCGGTTGTTTCTTTCTCTTACATCATCGTTCGGTGAGTTTCCAGTTCCATCTTTTGCTTTGCTGTTCGGTGTCCCGAATATTTGATTGTCTTTCGTGACTTTCGCGCCTTCCAAAAATCGATCTTTTTTCTTCATGTGCATTCTCCTTTGTTGTTGATTCACGTTCAGCCGGGACCGCGCGTCAGGCTGCCCCGCCTAATTTTGCGCCCTTGTTTTACTATTTGCAGGCAAGTGGTAAACATGCACGCCTTGTTAAAAAAGCCCGGCGGATACAAGCTGAACATAAAAGTGGGTTTAATACGGCCGACATCGGATAGGCGTACATCGTTTTAAGATTTAAAATAATCCCGCAGTACCTGGAAATCTTCCGACAGATCTATTTCATTCGGTTCCGTCTGAAGCAGGCGGGCGATCAACGGTTCGAGTTCATCCGGATCCTGCTTGTCCGTATACTGGATAAAATTCAATTTGGAAAGCCAATCAGTATAGGAATGTTTTGCTTTCCCATAGCTATTGCCGAATACGAGACACGGCGTTCTGGTGATAATTGAAAAAATCATCGCGTGCGGCCGGTCGGTAATGACAAGTTTGCGCGAGCCGATCCGGTGCAGCATTTTCATAAAATAGGTTTCCCTGTCCGCATAATCGATCGTGTCCACTTTTGATAAAACGGTATCCGTGCGGTCAACAGGCCCGATGTTCGCAGCTCTTTCCATGAGTTCGGAGACAAAATTTTCATCTGTCACTTTTTCTTTATCCGCCCTTAATACAAAAAGCACGCCATCCCTTTTTAGATCCTGCGGTTCAATTTTTAACGACAGAACCATATCCGGGGTGTACAATACATTTGCGTTGAAGGTCTCCTTGACGAATTCCAGGCTTTGTGATTCGCGGACACATATGGTGAGATTTGGATTACTGCCATAGGCTTCCTGCGATTTCCTTTTCTCCCGCTGTCCTTTTTCGGTAGGTTCAAAATAAACGGATTGCGGCATAGAGATGGTTTTATAATCTTTAAAAGCCGAGATCACTTTTCGACGGTCTTCTTCAATGTCCAGGTAGAGACTGCCGAGATTACCGCCGCCCGTAAAGCAGACGATGTCCTCTTTCCCAATGATCTTTTTCACAAAATCAATTCCCTCATCCGTCGCATAATCCATTATTTCGATGTATTCGTAATAAGGAAAATGGTTACGGATAAATTTTTCCTCTGCATAGGCAATGGCCTGGTCCCCGATATTTGTGTAGCTTGGGGAACCAAAGAGGAAAACTTTTCTTTTATCATTGTATAAGGCATCGGGTTCCACATTTGGGGCAATCCCCTTTGCCGGTTTTTGACCATTTCGGATTTGTTCACTCATACATTATCCCTCCGTCATCGTTACGTGATTATGCTTGCCGGATAATTTCTTGTACCCACTTATAAGGGGCAATACACTTGGATGAGCGAGCAAAACCTAAAATTTGTTATTTTAGTATATTTTTTATATTCTATTTACGAGTTTGAAGATGAGCATCATAATGGGGTTCAGAACTTAGGGACAAGTTCTGAACCCCTATTTGTCTACAATCTGAGCATGGGCAGAAATTCTTACTTGGTATTCGTTCCTTGCTTTGAACTCTCAATTCACTAATTTGACAACAAGGTACGATTCTAACAATTTATTGCGACTTCACGACGTTGCAGTCGACTGAGGTCTTTTTAGAAGGAGAACGTGAAGTCAATATTGTTAATCCAATTGCAATTGTAACGCCTAAAGCGCCTAACCAGGTAATGGAAGTGAGGGAAATTCTCTCTACAAAGATACCCCCAATGCCTGCCCCTGCCGCCATGGCCAACTGCATCATTGATTGATTGAGACCGAGCAATACACTAGATGATTCCGGCTCTATTGTAGCTAGGTGATATTGTTGAGTCGGGCCAGTAGACCATGCTGCAAATGACCATAATATTAATATGACCAACACGCCCACGTAAGAGTGGGTAACGATTGATAACAGAACGAGCATGGTGATATGTAACATCATGCCACCAATGAGTGTGAACCGCACACCCCACCGATCGGTACTAAATCCGCCAAACTTTGATCCAACTAGACTGGCAATACCAAATATAAGGAGAACGCCGCTAAGCAATTTGTCACTTAAACCTGAAATATTTAGCAGGTAAGGGGATAAGTAGGTATAAACAATGGAATATCCGCCAAGCCAGAAAAAAGTGATGGCTAATCCGAGTACCACTTTTGGTTTTTTTAATAAAGCGAGTTGTTGATTTAAAGGTGTCAATTTTTCCACCTGAATTTTTGGAATGGTAAGCGAAATAATAACCATCGCAACTAATCCAAGTAAGGCAATCCCTCCAAAAACAGCCTTCCAACCCAGTACCTCACTCGTCATTCTTCCAAGTGGAACGCCAATGATTAATGATGCTGTCAATCCCATGATGACTGTGGCGATGGCGCTAGCTTTCTTCCCTTTTGGAGCAATTTTCTCTGCAATCGTTAAGGCTGTCACTACAACCATCCCTGCACCGAGGGCCATAATAATCCTTGATACAATAAAGAATCCATAACCAGGAAGGACGAATGCAAGAATATTTCCAATAACAAATAGACCAAGTGAATATATCATTAACTTACGTTTATCCATTCTGGAGGTGATAGCCATTAATACGGGTGTGAAAATAGCATATACAAGCGAAAAAATGGTTATTAACTGACCAGCTGCCGCGAGAGTAATGCCCAATGATTCTGAAATATTATCCAAAATTCCGGAAATGATATACTGCGAAGTTCCAACTAAAAAACTTACGATCGCTAAGATATAGATCTTACCAGTGTTTGACAAAATAAATCACTCCTTCATCATCAAAATATATCAGGATTGAACGTTTTGTATCGACAAAAACACATATCGTGATATGTCGATATGTTTAAGGAAATGAAACTGCATTCATAATCAGGATTCAGTTTCATTTTTTAAATATTCTTTTCAAAGAGAGTGGCAATTTTTTTTATGGCTTCTTCATCTCTTTTGTAGTAAGTATATTTACCAATACGTTCTGCCGTAATTAACCCAGCTCGTTGCAGTATGGAAAGGTATTGAGATGCTGTGGATTGCGTCATTTTCAATTTATCTGTTATTTGACTAACACATACCCCTGTAGTATTCATATCAATCCCTTCGTGGGGCGTAAAATGACGATCCGGTTCTTTCAGCCATTGTAAAATTTGCAATCTTGATTCATTGGATAAGGCTTTGAAGACTTCAATGAGTTCCATACAAATCATTATATCGAAAAATAACGATATGTCAACACATGATTCTGAAACAAAATCCAAAAAGGGTTCCATCAGATCCATCGTGCGTGTTTTGAATTCAAGATCGGCACCCTCCATCTTTTTCAGCTATAACAGGTCCTTATTTAAAAGCGTATCGCGCCGACAGGTTCCGTCAATAAAGGACGTGAGAAAAGGATCGTTTGACATTGGCAGCGTGTTCCCTTATTTTTAGACTGTTGATAAACATTAAAACCACACAATTTAATAAGATCTCGATCAGAAGTATTATCATTTTGTTTTAAAATGCTCATTAACCACACCTCATTTACTAGGTTCCAAGATGATATCATCTATCCCTGATGTCGTACCTTCCTGCTTTTTCGCCGTTCCTGTTCTTTTTAATATTTCGTTGCTTTTGATATAAACACCATAATTCCCCGGTGGTAAGCCGTTTGATTTCTTTAATTTATCAATCACTCCTTTGGCTATCGATTTATCTGGGAGACTATGTTTTTTCTCCATAAAAAATGTGAGCGTAATCATCATTCCCTCCTTATCGAAAGGTTTTTGCTTTATTAAATGTATAATATTCTGGTAGCTCTCTTTATGTAAAAAGGCATGATAGGCTTCTGGAAATATTAAATCCGACGTACTTGTGTAGTAATATGGAGTGGTGAAACCAGTGCTGGCCGTATGATCGACAGCTTCTTTGGTCCTACCAATAACCGGGTATTCTCTCGCAATCGCCGTACAAAATGCATCCAGCTTTTGAAATTCCTTTTCATACGCCATGACGTACAAACCTGTTGTAATTGCCCCTTCAACAGAGCCCTCATAGGCACCCACGTCGCCGATCTTTTTGTTTTCCAAATCAATTCCAACGATGACAGAAGTGTGGAATTTCGGATCTTTTTTGGATTCAACAAAAACAACTGCCGCGTCAGTTGCCCCGTATATCTGATGGACGGTGATATCCAAATGGTATTTTTTGTTAAAATATTGCTTGACCTTTTCAACGATTTGTTTCCGGTGCTGATTGGCAAATTTCCCTGTCTCTTCTCCGTTATCAAACGAATAACCTTGCCCCGTGTAATCCTGTACCGGCATGTACTCTGATGATTCCGCCTGCTTTTTTTCATCCGCTTTATTCGGCATCAAGTTACAACCTCCTAATAAAAACAGTATGATAATGATGATTCCACTTCTTTTAAAAGTCATGGTTTACACTCCAAACAAAAGTGAGTTTCCTTTTTAGAAAAGTTTAATCCGTACCTTTAAACCACTGCTGGGGACATAGTTGATAAAAGCAGGTCAATCTGGTTCATTCTTAATCAGTCATTGTACTGCTCCTTTCATTTTTATCCTCCTCCCGGGTTTTATGATGATGTCATCAACGCCCGTTGTTGTTCCTTTATAGCTTTTTTCAGTCCCCGTTCTTTTTAATATCTCGTTGCTGTTTACAAATACACCATAATTTCCCGGAGGCAGTCCACCCGCTTTTTTCAATGCTTCAATGATTTGATCAGCTATCTTTTGATCAGGTGCCTGATTTCTCATCTTCATATAAAAAGTTAAAGCAATAGAAATGCTATCCTTTTCCGCGTTAAAATCTTTACTTGATTGCCTTTCTAATACCAATTCTTTTGCCCTTTGTTTGGAAAGGTGTGGATGAGCCAAAAACGTTTTATAAACTTGGGGATAATCGATGTCTGATGTACTTGTGTAATAAAATCTAGTTGCATATCCGGTATCCACCGTATTGTTTACTGCTTCCTGCATCATCCCGGTAACAGCATATTTTTTGGCCATTTCTTCACAAAACTCATCTAACTTTTGAAATTCCTTTTCATATGCCATGACATACAAACCTGTTGTAATTGCCCCTTCAACAGAGCCCTCATAGGCGCCCACATCGCCAATCTTTTTGTTTTCCAAATCAATTCCAACGATGACAGAGGTATGAAATTTCGGATCTTTTTTGGATTCAACAAAAACAACTGCCGCGTCAGTTGCGCCGTATATATGATGGACGGTGATATCCAGATGGTATTTTTGGATAAAATATTGCTTGACCCTTTGAACGATTTGTTTCCGGTGCTGATTCGCAAATTTCCCTGTCTCTTCTCCGTTATCAAACGAATAACCTTGCCCCGTGTAATCTTGTATCGGCATGTACTCTGATGCTTCCGCCTGCTTTTTTTCATCCGCTTTATTCGGCATCAAGCTACAACTTCCTAACAAAAACAGCATCATCATGATTATTACGCTTCTTTTAAACTTCATGTTCTCACCTCAACAATACCAGCATTTAGCCCGCTGCAAACAGTACATAAATCCGCGAAAAAAAATTACCTTTCTACTTTCATTCTATTAAAAAGCAATATTATCTACCCATCTTCCTTGGAAAATAAACCAAAATTTTTATATTTGTACATCCTCAAAATTTTCATTTAAGTTGATTTTAACAGCTGTACTGCATAGCGTCCATCAGCCAATTGACGCATCTCCCGCGTTTCTCCAACGAAAAACGTCCTTTCTACAGGTACCAATTTATTCTTTTCGGGTTCTCGATAAGCATTCTGATTGCACGCATCTGGGATTATCATTCATATATTTTAGCGCTTTCGGGCATTGCGTTCCTTTTTCTGTGATTTGGAAGAGCATTGGTTTGCTTTCTAAAAGAAGTGATAAGGAAAAAGCGCAGCAAAAGGAAGTATGCCGCGCTTTCTCGTTGATGGTTAATGTAGCCTGCTTTCGCCTTTTCTTGTAAAATGGAGGGTAGCAAAAATAGAAAGAGTGGTCCGGTTGATAAAAATTCTAATCATTGAAGACGATGTGACGCTGTTTCGTGAAGTGAAAGAAAGACTTTCGCAGTGGTCATTTGAAGTTGCGGGGATCCGCGATTTTGGACAGGTGATGGAGGAATTTGCGGAATTCCGGCCTGATCTGGTAGTCATTGACATCCAGCTACCGAAATTTGACGGGTTCCACTGGTGCCGACAAATTCGCGCGCACTCCCATGTCCCAATCCTTTTCCTTTCTTCCCGCGACCATCCGACAGATATGGTGATGGCGATGCAGCTCGGCGCGGACGATTATGTGCAAAAGCCTTTTCATATCGACGTGTTAATCGCCAAAATCCAGGCTATTTTGCGCCGGGTATATGCCTACACGAGCGAGCAGACGGTTTTAAAAACATGGTGCGGGGCCACAATCGATTTGCAGAAAAACACGGTCGAAAATGAACATGGATGCATTGAACTGTCAAAAAACGAAATGTTTATTTTAAAAATATTGGTGGACATGAAAAACCGGATTGTGAGCCGCACGCATCTGATCGAATGTTTATGGGACGATGAAAGGTTTGTGAGCGATAATACATTGACCGTGAACGTCAACCGCCTGCGGAAAAAACTTTCCACGATCGGGCTCGGTGACTGTATCGAAACAAAAGTGGGCCAGGGCTATATGGCGCTTGAAAAGGATGCCGGCCTATGATCCGGATGTTTCTTGTTGAACGAAAAAGCTGGGTAATATTTTTTGCCGCCTGCCAGCTGATGCTGCTTTTCATTGCCTGGCTTGATCCGCAAATCGCGCTTTCATCCGTTCTTTATATCGTTTTTTTAGAAACGATTGCTTTTCTTCTTTTCCTTTTCTTCCGCGCTCGGAAAGAAGTGAAATTTTATCAAAGCCTTTCAGAATGGGATGGGGATCTTGATACGAGCGAGATCACCCGCCCCGGAACCCCTTTTGAACAGATCGTGCATCAGGCTGTACAAGCGCAGGCGGAACATCTACGGGCGGAAACTGACCGGAACGCGTCCACGGTGCAGGAAGAACAGGATGAATTAACGGCATGGGTACATGAGGTCAAAACACCGATGACCGCCATGCAGCTCATCATTGACCGGCTTCAAGATGAAGAAGCAAAAGTGTCGCTCAATTATGAATGGCTGCGCATCCACCACCTGCTTGACAAACAGCTTCATGAAAAACGGATCGGCAATATGGAAAATGACGTTTATATGGAAAATGTTGACCTGAAACGCCTGATCTTCCAGGAAATCAAAGCGATTCAGCCATGGTGCATTCAAAAAGGCATCGGTTTTGACGTCTCACCGGGGGTTCCGGCAATTGTTACAGATGCAAAATGGCTGTCGTTTATCCTCCGGCAATTGCTGGTAAATGCGGTCCAGTACAGTTGCGGGACAGACATCTCCATTTCCGGAAAAATGGCAGACGGCCGCTTCCATTTATCGGTGGCAGACAAGGGGTGCGGCATTGACCCGAAAGATTTGCCGCGCATTTTTGAAAAGGGATTTACCTCTTCTGACCGCAGCCAAAACAGGGGGGCAACCGGCCTCGGCCTGTATCTTGCCAAAAGGGCGGCGGAAAAATTAAATATCCTGCTTACTGTCCAGTCGGTTCCCGGCGCCGGTTCGACCTTTACGCTCATCTTCCCGGAAAGAAATAGCTTGCAGCAAATTACAGGCATGTGACAAAACTGTCATATGCTTTTCTGTATTGTTAGCTGAAACGAAGGAAGAAGCATGCCGGCTTTTCTATAATGAAATCATATCAGAAAGGGGGAGCCAATCATGATCCTTGAAGCAAAAAATGTTTATAAAACGTACGGCAACAAGTGGAACAAACAAGAAGTTTTAAAAGGGATTGATTTAAATGTTGAAAAAGGAGAATTCACGAGCATTATGGGGCCGTCCGGTTCCGGAAAAACGACATTGTTAAATGTTTTATCCTCTATTGACCGGCCCAGCCGCGGTTCCATTGAAATCGAAGGCAAGGCGTTGACGAAAATGAAAGACAAGCAGCTGGCGGAGTTCCGGAAAAGGCATTTAGGCTTTATTTTCCAGGAATACCATTTGCTTGATACGTTAACGGTGAAGGAAAATATATTGCTGCCGCTGTCTGTGAAAAAAGTTTCAAAACGCGAGGCGGACGAAAAATTCCATGCGGTTGCGGAAGAACTTGGCATTATGGATATTCAGGACAAGTATCCGAATGAAATATCCGGCGGGCAGAAGCAGCGGACATCGGCAGCGCGGGCGTTTGTCCATGAACCGGGTCTTATTTTTGCCGACGAACCAACAGGTGCGCTCGATTCAAAGTCAGCATCCGACCTTTTGAATAAATTAAGCCGCCTGAACGAAAAAAGAAAAGCAACCATCTTAATGGTCACCCATGATGCGGCCGCAGCCAGCTATTCGGGCAGGGTCATTTTCATTAAAGACGGGCAGATTTATTCCCAACTGCATAAAGGCACCGAATCAAGACAGGATTTCTATCAGGCCATCCTGAAAACACAGGCCGTGCTGGGAGGTGTGCAGCATGACGATTAACGGTTTGATTTACCGCAATTTTAAAAAGAACCTTCCGCATTATGCGCTGTATATTTTCGCACTCGCCTTCAGTGCTGCATTATACTTTGCGTTTGTGACACTGCAATACGCCCCTTCTCTCGCCGAAGTAAAATCTTCCGTAAAAGGGCTGGCCGCGCTGAAGGTGGCGTCGGTTTTGCTGATCGTCATTGTGGCGGTGTTTCTCTTTTATGCCAACCATTTGTTTATGAAAAGGCGGAGCAAGGAAATCGGGCTTTTCCAGCTTGTCGGCATGACGAAAAAAGAAGTGTTCCGGATTTTAGGGACGGAGAATTTTTTGCTCTACTACGGCTCACTCTTTGCCGGCATCTTTTTCGGGTTTGCGGCATCCAAGCTGCTGATGATGCTGCTGCTCCGGATCATTCAAGTGGAAACAAAGGTTTCCCTTTATTTTTCGATGAAGGCTTTCGGGCAGACGCTCCTTGTCTTTACCATTATTTTCATCCTGGTCCTGCTGATCAACAGCATCTTTATCAAACGGCAGACGATCCTTTCCCTTTTCCGTACCGTTTCCTCCACGGAAGACCGGGCCGGACGAATCTCCAAAGCGGGATTGCTGCTCGGGGTCATCGGATTTGTATGCATCGGGGCAGGATACTATATTTCATCAGAATTGTTCAATGGAGACTTTGTAACAGTGCGTGCTCTGTATACGGCAATGATTAGCATTTTAGCCCTTGTTATTTTCGGGACCTATCTATTTTATAAGACTTCTGTCCGGTTTGTCTTTTACCTCATCCGGAAAAAGAAAGGCGGGTATCTGAATATCCGGGATGTCATGTCACTATCCGCCATCATGTTCCGGATCCGTTCGAACGCAGTGCTGCTGACCATTATCACAACCGTGTCGGCGCTTGCGATCGGCTTATTGTCATTAAGCTACATTACCTTTTATTCTGCTGAAGAAACAGCCCATAATATGACAGCTGCGGACTTTTCATTTATCAAGACGAATGAGGCAAAACAATTTACAGAACGTTTAAATGAAAACAACATCGCCTATGAAAAAGAAGAAATTGAAGTCGTAAGGGTTACAGCCGATTTAAGCAGCCTGTTCGATAAAAAGTCAAAAGATCTGAAGTTCGACTCCAAAGCTGTACCGATAGCGGTCGTAAGCGATGCGGCAGTAAAAGGAATGGATGTAAAACCCGGGCAGGCGGTTTTTTCCGGCTATTCCGATGCTTTAGCCAGATTTATGCCGATGAAATCGGAAGGGATGATTGACTTAACGGGCAAGCGGAAAACAGCCAGACTGCGCACCGTTGCCCTTCGAAAAGACCAGGTTCTTTCCAATTATTTTTCAGGCAGCATGCCCGTTCTGGTAACGGATGATGCATTATTCCAGGCGTTAAAAAAGGATACGGACCCAAAAATTCAATTGGACTCGAATCTTTTTACCGGCATCAATCTGAAAAAGGATGAAGATCTTGGCAAAGCAAACCGGTTGTTCCAAAGTCTGCATTTCCCTTCGGATTCCTTTGCCTACTCCAGTCCTGAAATCATCAAAATGCAAAAAGAAAACATGGGGGTTATGATGTTTATTGTCGGATTTCTTGGACTCACTTTCCTGGTCACATCCGGCTGCATTTTGTATTTCAAACAAATGGAAGAAAGCGAAGAAGAAAAACCGGCCTACACCATTTTGCGCAAGCTTGGCTTTACCATGCAGGATTTAACAACAGGGATCCGGATCAAGCAGCTTTACAATTTCGGCATTCCACTTTTGCTCGGTCTTGCGCACAGCTACTTTGCTGTAAAATCCGGCTGGTTCTTTTTCGGGTCCGAACTGTGGACACCGATGCTGATCGTGATGGGCCTATATACGTTGCTTTATTCGGTTTTTGCCCTGCTCTCTGTCGAAGGATTTAAAAAGGCGATACGCGATTCCTTATAATGATCACCCCTTGGGCATCCAAGGGGTGATTTTGTCATTTCCGGAATTGAAAAAACACCATTATGGGTCGTCTCCACGCAGGTTTGTTTCTGGACTCACCGTTTTAACTTGGCGTTTTCTTCCGACACAACGAAAGCCAAATCGTCATTGCCAAATAAGGATAATACATTCAATACAGTCCCGGTGCTGATTTCTCCCGCTTCTTCTTTCGGTACCGTTAGGGCAAGCGCTTCTTCCAGCAAGCCATTTTTTTCTTGTTGCGGATATGCCCTGCTGTAAAGTTCTTCCGGATCAAGCCCATTGTTCACGCACCACTGGGCAAAAATGAGTGCCATCATTTTCTCATCCATTTTGTATTGCTGAATGATTTTTTCTTCCATGTCTTTTTTATCCATATATAAACACTCCTTTCCGATAGTCGGCTGCGATCATAAGCGTATTTTTTCGGCATGTTTTTTCCGTTTTTGTATACAATACCGAACAAGAAGCGAAGGAGGAGACCCGATGGCAAATATTGAACAGGGTGAAGTGTTTACAATTACAGAAAACGGACGTGAGCAAGAAGTGGAAATCATCGGCGTATTGTCGCTAGAAGGAACAGAATATGCCGCCGTTTCTTTTGTTGAAGATTTAGAGGAACAGACAGGCCGGGACTTAGATGTGTTTTTCTTGAAAACAGACGAAGAAGGCGATCTTGACGCTCTCCATTCGGACGAAGAATATGAAAAAGTTTCTGCCGCATTCAGCCGGGTGCTGGGCGGGGAAGATGCCTCACAACCTGGCGGCCGGGATTAAAACAAAAAAGGCACGGGGAAAAATGTTTTATAAACTATCGCCTCTGTACACTTTCGTTGTTTTTTGCGAAAACGCTCCATCTTCTCACCGGGACGCATTACCCGGCTTTATGCCGGCGTGCGCGGGGCCGTAAAGCCGGTAGCAGATCGTTTATTTTACCGTGCGGGTACCCCTGCCAAACGGGAGGCAATATGCTTTGCTGCAGCAGCCCCCTGCCCGGCCGCCCCTGCAATACTGGAATAAAGCGGGCCAAGGCAGTTGTCTCCGATGGCATACAGCCATTCACATTCGGTTTTCCCGTAACCGTCCGAAACAATATATCCGTCCGCATCCGTCCCCGTAACATTTTGAACGAGTGCGCTGTTCGGTTCCATCCCAATCCGGACGAAAACCGCGGATACCGACAAAAAACAGGATTCACCGCTTGAATGGATGAGTTCCACCGCTTCGGTTTGGTTTTCCCCGATAATGGCTTTCACACGCATATTCGGCAAAATCCGGATGTTCTTATAAGATTGGGCCCGACTGAGATATGCCTGCCTGGCCCTGAAACGTTCCGAGCGGTGAATAAGATAGACGTGCGCCCCTGCTTCGGCAAGCAAACAAGCCCCCTCAAAAGCACGGTCGCCGCCGCCGATGACTGCAGCAGATTTTCCTTTAAACAAATGGCTGTCCTTCGTAGCCGAATAAATTTCCCCGCGGGCGAACATCTCTTTTTCCCCCGGCACACCGAGTTTTCTACGCACGGCACCGGCAGCATAAATCAAGTAGCGAAAACCGATTTGGGTCTTAAGCCCGCCTGTTTCCACCACCGCAACTTTTCCTTCGGCATCTATCTTTACGACACGCGTATTCACCCGGTACCGGCATTGCAACGACTCGGCATGCCGAACAAAATAGCGGCGCATTTCCTCCCCGTTTTCCGCTTGCAGGCCGGGATAATCAATAATGCGATTATGGATCAGGCTGAGCTGCCCGCCAAGCATCTTCTGTTCCTCAACGAGCAGATGGTTCATGCCAAGCCGGCTGCACCAGATCGCTGCCGAAATGCCGGCAGGGCCGCCCCCGATGATCAATATGTCCGCATCTAGCATAAACACCATCCTTTTTTCTATTTGAGTAAGGACAAAAATTCGGCGCGCAAATCCGCCCGCCCTTCAAAAATGCCACGGTAAGACATCGTGGTCGTGGACGCATCCGACTTTTTCACGCCCCGCCCGCACATGCACATATGCTTGGCCTCTAAAACCACCATCGTGCCCTGCGGTTCAAGCACTTCTTCCACTGCATCCGCAATTTGTTTTGTCAGCCGTTCCTGAACTTGAAAACGCCTGGCGTAGCCGTCGACCATGCGCGCAATTTTCGACAGGCCGGTGATTTTTTCATTTGGAAAATAGGCGACATGAGCGACGCCGAAAAATGGCGCGAAGTGGTGCTCACATATGGAATAAAATTCGATATCTTTTACAAGTACGAGCTCCTTGTGGTCGTGGTCGACATCAAATGTTTTTGCCAAATGCATTTTCGGGTCTTCCCGGTACCCTTCTGTATATTCCAAAAAGGCCTTCAGCACCCGGTAAGGCGTTTCCTGCAAGCCGTCGCGGTCCGGATCATCGCCGCATAAGTCAACCAGACTGCGGACAGCTTCCATAAATTGACCCGACTGTCCGAGCTTTTTGCTGATCACAGCGGGATGATCTATTTGATCTTTAAAAGTTTCTTCTATGAGTTGATGTTCCTTTTGTCCGGAAACAATCATGAATGGGTACAGCTCCTTTTGCAATGAAGTTTTCACTATCCGGCTATTTAAAAGTTTACAACGGCTGCCCGATTATATCAATGTTGATGCCGCAAAGTGTACCAAGCTTTTTTCCAAATGGACGCCCACGCCTGGGATGGATCCGGGCACCAACGGGGGGTGAAAACCGGCCGGCGTATATTTTCAGGGCATATAAGTTAAATTACTATTTCTGTAAATGTTGCCAGTAGCAATGTCTATCGCGATCGCAATTGATTTTGTCACGAAAAACTGAAGTTCATTTTATAAAGATACAGCAAAAAAAGCCGCAAATTTTGCCTGCAAGTGAGAAATGGCGTTTAAAACCCGGGATTCTGGATATATTAAAAGCAAGAAAGGTTAAAAATTAGGAGGCATTAAACGTGGAACATGGTACAGTAAAATGGTTTAACAGTGAAAAAGGCTATGGCTTTATTGAACGGGAAGGCGGAGACGACGTGTTTGTCCATTTCTCAGCCATCCAGGGTGAAGGCTATAAAACGCTTGAAGAAGGCCAGAAAGTATCGTTTGACGTGGAAGAAGGTTCACGCGGTCCGCAGGCGGCAAATGTTCAAAAAGAAGACTAACGGTGCCCTTTGCGGCATCGTTTTTTTGCATGAAAAAGGCCGTATTTCCCGCCGCTTAAATTTTTTCAGCCATCATAAATCCGAATGGATCGGCGCCCACTTCCCCCCAAAAAAAGAAACCCCGTGTATACAGGGTTCATGCTATGCGAACGATTATCCCGCTTTTCTGTATGACGGATCGCCTTCCGGATATTCATGCGGCAATTCTTTCCCTGATGCGCAAAGCATCATCAAGTATGCCATGCCAAGCCCATAGGTAATCATTCCCCCTAGCAGGAAACCCCAAAACAAAATCAAAGACCAGTCCGTTGTGTGAGCGCTTACAATAAAGTGAATGGCAAGAAAAACCACACTCATGATTAGCTCAGCGGTTGCAAGCAGATAGTACCCATTAAATTCCTTCATTTCACAACCCCTCCCTTTTGTATATTATATTACTTTATGTTCACAAAATGTTCAAATTTTAAACACATTTTTTTAAAAACTTTTTGCACTTTAGTGGACAACACAAAAAAGATATGTTCTAAAATCCAAAATTGGGCAAATGCAGGCGGAATTTTTCGATTTTTCCGCAGCAGACCGGGCATTCTTTCTTGTCGTGATGCGCAGGAAATGTTACGATTTAGAAAAAGCATCACTTTTGGAGGAGAAGAAATGGCGGAACAATTTCAGAAAGCAACTTTTGCCGGCGGCTGTTTTTGGTGCATGGTCAAACCTTTCGACCAGTGGGACGGCATTGAAAAAGTCGTTTCCGGGTACACGGGGGGAACGGTCGAAAATCCTTCATATGAACAAGTAAAGACCGGAACGACCGGCCATTATGAAGCCGTCCAAATTACATATGATCCGAACGTTTTTCCGTACGAAAAGCTGCTCGAAATCTTTTGGCAGCAAATCGATCCGACCGATGCCGGCGGCCAGTTCCAGGATCGCGGCTCCAACTATCGGACGGCTATTTTTTACCATAATGAAGAGCAAAAGCGGCTGGCAGAAGCTTCAAAAAAGCAGCTTGCAGAAAGCGGCAAATTCAAAAAGCCGATTGTGACAGAAATTTTGCCGGCGAAGCCTTTTTATCCCGCCGAAGATTACCACCAGGATTTTTATAAGAAAAACCCGAATGCCTATCATGAAGACCGGGCGAAATCGGGCCGCGACACGTTTATTGCTTCCCACTGGGGAAAGTAGTCCGTTCATTGGCCATTTTTCACACCTTTCCGTTTGTGATTCCGGCCGGATTGGGCTATGATTACATTAAGATAGAGGAGAAAGGAAGGAATTGGAATGCGCGATAAAGTGAACCAATTGTTATCACTCGGCCTTGGCATGGCGGTGCTCAGCAAAGAACAAGTGGAAAAAGCAGTCAACCGCCTCGTGGAAAAAGGCAACTTGACAAAAGCGGAATCGACACAATTGATTGATGAACTGCTGGAAAAAGGGGAACAATCTAAACAAGAACTGAATCAGGCCTTGAAAGAACGGGTCAACGAGATCCTTTCTGAAATGAATGTTGCGACAAAAGACGAAATCAAGGCGCTGGAACTTCGCATCCAGCAGCTTGAAGAACGGTTGAACCCGTAAACCGGTTGGCCCTTTTGCCCAGGGCCGGCTGTTTTTTTGCATAAAACAAAACCGGGGGTGGTTGCTTGCTTTCCAGAAAAATGAAGCATGGAAAAAGATACCAGGAAATTGCCGGCGCCTTGATTAAAAACGGCCTCGGTTATTTGATCAGCGACTGGGGCCTTTCGGATTTTCTTCCTTTTCCCTCGAAAAAAGCGGCTCCCCGCACCCCCCACCGCAGCACCGGGGAAAGGATCCGGCTGTTTTTGGAGGAATTGGGCCCGACCTTTATTAAACTCGGGCAGCTGGCAAGCTCCCGCCGCGACATTTTGCCGGAATCGATAATTGCTGACCTGGAAAAATTACAGGATAATGCCACGCCGTTTCCGTTTGAAGATGTAAAAAAGATTATCAGGGACGAATTCGGAGCGGGCGTTGAGGAGCTTTTTGCCGAATTCGATCCGGAGCCGATCGCAACCGCATCGATCGGACAGGTCCATAAAGCCAAATTGCATACGGAAGAACCGGTTGCGATCAAAATTCAGCGCCCGAATATCCGTCCTGTTATTGAAACGGATCTTGAAATATTGGAAAGCCTGTCTCTCTCTCTTGAATCCCGTTTTGAATGGGCAAGGGCATACCAATTGCGGGACATTGTCGAAGAATTTTCCCAGGCGCTGTTGTCTGAGCTGGATTATTACCATGAAGGCCGGAATGCGGAACGGATCGCCAAACAATTTGAAGGCGATGAAAACATCCGGATTCCGAAAATTTACTGGGACTTTTCCACAAAAAGAGTCCTGACCATGGAGTACATAAAGGGCAGGAAAATCAGCGAATTTTTCAGTGAAACAGTCCCCGGATACCGAAAAAAAGCCATTTCTGAACGGCTGATCCATTCGATGCTGCAGCAGATTTTTGTGGAGGGATTTTTTCACGGCGATCCGCATCCGGGAAACATTGTCGTTTTGCCCGGCGATGTGATTTGTTATATGGATTTTGGCATGGTCGGCCGGCTTACGGAAGAGACCAAGTACCATTGCGCCTCACTTGTCATTGCGCTGATGCGGGCGGATACGAATGCCATTATGAAGTCGGTCGATGCGCTTGCGGAAATTCCGGAAGAAACCGATCTTCATCTGCTGAAGGAAGATGTCGAAGTTCTCCGCGAAAAATATTATGATCTGCCGCTCAGCCAGTTAAGCTTGCGGGAAGCCATCAATGATTTATACCATCTTGCGTTCAAATACCATATCCGCTTCCCTGCCGATCTGACGATACTCGGCAAATCGCTGATTACGGTGGAGGGCGTCGTGGAATCGCTTGACCCGGAATTCAGCCTGATCGAAGCTGCGCGCCCATTTGGGGAAAGGCTGCTTCGGGACCGTTTGCGGCCGGGCAGGGTCGCACAGAAAGGATGGAAAACGTTTTTGGACCAGGCGGAAATTTTGCTTGAGCTTCCGAAAAATTTGCGCGATATTTCCAAAACGATGCGGAAAGGCAAATTCAGGATGGAAGTCGTCATACCGGATTTGCATTTATTTTTGGAAAAACTTGACAGGATCAGCAACCGGCTTTCCTTCGCGATCGTCCTGCTCGCCTTTAGTATCCTGATGGTCGGGCTGATGATCGGAACGTCCATCAGCGGCCAATCGACGGTGATCTGGAAAAACCCGATCATTGAGATCGGATTTGGTGTCGCAACATTGATGCTTTTATGGCTGTTGCTGTCCATTTTTAAATCAGGAAAGTTTTAAAGGAGTTTAGAAAAAGATGGGTGATCAGAAAGAAAAAGAAAAAGTATTATCCGGGCTGCTTGTGGCAGGCGTTATCTGTATTGCAGCAAACCTCAGGCCGGCAATCACTTCCATCGGGCCCGTAATCGGCACGATCCGCCACAGCCTTCATATGTCAAATGCACAAGCGGGATTTATTACAACGCTCCCGCTTCTTGCCTTCGCACTGATTTCACCGCTTGCGCCAAAACTGGCAAGCCGGATTGGCCAGGAGTTGACATTGCTTCTTGGGATCGTCATATTATTTATCGGCATTTTGGCGCGTACGGCCGGGAATGCCGCCATGCTTTATATCGGCACGGCTTTTATCGGAACAGGCATTGCCATCGGGAATGTGCTGCTGCCAAGCCTCATTAAACACCGGGTGCCTGCAAAACTCGGGTTGATGACAAGTATTTATACAACCGTTATGGGCGGATTTGCCGCGCTCGCTTCCGGCGTCAGCGTCCCGATTGTGAACGGCCTGGGGCTCGGGTGGAAATGGGGGCTGCTCGTCTGGGGCATCCTCTCTATCCTGGCTGCTTTGGTGTGGATCCCGCAATTGCGTGAGCACGCCAAAGTAAAGTTTTCCACCCATCAGGAAACGCCCGGAAGATCGGTCTGGCTGTCTTCGCTCGCCTGGCAGGTGACGCTTTTTCTCGGCCTGCAGTCGTTTCTATTTTACAGCACCATCGCCTGGCTTGCGGAAATTATGGTCAGCCATGGGGCAAGCCTCGTAGCGGCCGGCTGGATGGTGTCAATCATGCAGTTCGTCAGCCTGCCCGCCACTTTTATGACGCCGATTTGGGCGGAGCGGATGAAAAACCAGATTCCCCTTGTTTTCGGGATTACGATTTTTTATTTGTGCGGGCTTACAGGCCTTTTGTACGGCGGGCATATGTTGTGGATGTGGATTTGTATCATTTTGATCGGCATCGCCCAGGGTGCCAGCATCAGCCTCGCGCTTGCGTTTATCGGCCTCCGTTCGAAAACGGCCACTGAAGCTGCCAATTTGTCCGGCATGAGCCAGTCTGCTGGTTATCTCGTGGCGGCAGCCGGCCCGTTTTTGATCGGCTGGTTGTATGACCGGGCGCATAACTGGCATATGCCGGTTGTGGTCATGATTATCTGTGGCATCCTCATGCTTGCCGCAGGAGCCGGCGCAGGACGAAACAAATATGTATCAAAATAGTGTAAAACAGCCCGGCATTTGCCGGGCTGTTTCTTAATCTACGTATGCCACCATGCCATCTTGATCTTCAATTTCCAGTCGGATACTGACGGCAAACGGGTCAATGCTGTATTCTTCTTCTAAATATTTGCGGATGGCCTGAATCAGTTTCGGCTCAGTCAGCGGCTCGAGATCTTTACCGTTCAGTTCGACATCTGCGCCGTAGCCGGTATCATCATCGTATGTGAGCATCGCCATCACATTTTCCGGATAAGCATAATGCTGATCTGCCACAAACGTGCAAACCGCGTTAATCAAATCTTGCTCTGACAGTTTTAATTCTTCCATCTGTCATAAGCCTCACGATCTTTTTTCCTGTTGCCGAATACGGATTGGAACAATTTGATGACGATGAGAATCAGCGCAATAAAGATTAAAATATTGACCATTGCCGTCAAAGCCGTTCCCAAACCGCCGAGATGGCTGAACATCGATCCGAACAGCATGCCGCCAAGACCGCCGAGCAGCATCCCCTTTACAAAGCTGCCTCTCGATGAAGACGACGCTGTATTGGCTTTATTGCCGGAAACCGAATTTGTATTTTGGTTCGTTTTCGACTGGTAATGGGACTGTTGTTTTGACGATGGTGTTGTTGTCTTTGGCACCGTCTGGTAAGACCGTTTTACAGAACGGTATCCCCTTGCATCAACCGGGTTTGAAAAGTGAATCCCGACAACTGAAAAGGCAAACGTAAATGCCAGGAGCAGCGCAAAAAATTTCTTCAACTTCATTTCCCCTTTTCTATTTTTATATTAGGTTCCTATGAACTTATTATATGAACTTATCAATCAAAATGCAAGCTTTTTTGACAAAAGATTGCATTCCCGGTTTTTATTTTCCCTGAAATGCCGACATTAAACGTTTTCAAACCGAGACAGGTGCAATTTTCTTCCTAAAAGTGCGGATTGTTTCACCTGAAAGAATAAGGCATCCTTGGCATTCCGGGACACCGGAGAAATCTTGTCACGCCGTATGTGTAAAAATTTTTCTCGAAGGGGCAGATGAGGAGAAAAAATGGGAAGACACTCTATTATCTAAA
>NZ_JARTJQ010000014.1:0-13198 GCF_036225245.1 Weizmannia sp. CD-2023 | reverse complement strand
AAAGGATACAAAGAGTCTTATCATCATCATTGACTTTTCCATCCATCAATCTTACGATAAAAAGTAGCATGCCAATGTTTGGGAGGTGCTGTTAATGGAACTATTCCAAATGACACGCAGGGAAATGGCAGATCTGCTACTTGCGCTGAAGGGAGCAGGCCCCATGACGCCTGCAACGTTTTTACAAGGCTTATGGGCAAAGAAAAACGGTGGCAAAGACCCGCATCACCCCTTTGCAGCTGCTGTAATGCCCCCCATCTTTACAAAAATACTGAAGAAGAACACGGATGACTTCGGATTTTCGTTAAATGAAATCGTGGCGCTCGGAAGCCAGATTGAAAATACAAATTTTACACTGACCGCGATTCAAAACTGGGTCAAGCGCGATATTAAAGAAATGATCGTGGCGCCGGAAAAAGGGAAAAAATATTCGATTGACCAGATGGCGCTACTGTTTCTGGTGGAAGACTTGAAAACGGCGCTCGATTTCGATTCCATCCGTAAGCTGTTGCAATTGATCGTCAATGACCCCGAAGATGAGCATGATGATTTGATTAATCCGGTACAGCTGTATGCCACTTATTCCCAGCTTTTCGAGGAGCTGAATTCCATGCGGGAAGTCGGGCGTTTCCCGGCCGAAAAACATGAACATATGATTTCAGCAATGGAAGGTATGGTTACTGAAAAAGCGGAAGAGATGATATCGAAATACATATCGCCGGACGACCCGAAAAAAGAAGCCATCCGCAACACCATCGTCATCGCGACCCTTTCCGTTTTTACGGCTTATTTTCAAATGCTCGCAAGGCGGTATTTAACCGCAACGATTTTTCTGCAAAATATGTAGTAGGGGCCAGGAGACTTATCCCCCGGCGGATAAATTTTTCCGGCTCCCGTGCCGACGCCCCGAATGGGATCCCCAGGCCGGAAAAACGGCAGCTCCTGCAGTTCAATTCAACGCAGCCGGAAAATACCTCACCTTTCTAGTAAAATTTCCGGCGCAGTCTTTCCAAATCTTTTTCCGCACCGACTGTGAAAATGGTGTCCCCTGGCTGAAAAATATAATCCGGCGCCGGCGAGACAACCGGCGTTTCTTCAGTCTGGGAAGTGACCATGACAACAAGGGCTTTATACCTGTTGCGGAAATCGAGTTCTGTCAGAGACTTTCCGATAAAATCTTCCGGCACTGTCATCTCAAGGCCGGAGCAATACGGTGACAGACGGATATACTGCAAAATACCCGGGTTTGCAATATGGTAGGCAACCCGGCGCCCCGTTTCTTCTTCGGGGAAAAATACGTCCGTCGCACCGGCCCCTTTCAAGCCCCTCCCCCGCTTTTGATCATTCGCCTTCGCATAAACCGTCTCACAGCCAAGATCTTTTAAAGCAAGCACCGTTAAAATGGCAGATTCAAAATCATCTCCCATGCTGACGACCACCGCATCAAAATTGGTTACATTTAATTCTTCCAAAAAAGCGGTGCTGGTCACATCGCCTTCTGCAAGGTACGATGCGGCGTCCTGCAGTTCCTCATCTTGAAGCACCTTTTCATTTTTATCGGCGCCGACAACATCGTATCCGAGCCTCGCCAATTCTTTCAGCACACTTGACCCGAAGCGGCCGAGCCCGAGCACTAGAAAACTTTCTTTTAAATGTTTCACAATCCCACCCCTAGCCGATTAAAATGGATTCTTTTGCATATTTGATTGTGGATTTTTTTTGATTCATAAAGGTATAGATCAAAATAATTACCCCGAGACGGCCAATCAGCATAAGGAAAGCCAGCCAAATTTTGCCGAACACCGTCAGCCCGGCCGTGATCCCGAGTGAAAAGCCGCATGTCGACAGCGCCGACATAATTTCAAATGCAAGCGGAAATGGCGCTGCTTTTTCCGTAAAAGACAATACAAAAAATGAGAAAAAGAACAAAAACAGAAAAGCGAAAAAGACGAGAAAGGCTTTGTTTACGTCTTCGACAAACAGCGTCTTTCTGAACATATGTGTCTCATTTGAACCGCGGATAACAGACCACAATTTGGCAAGAATGACGGCGAATGTGGTCGTCCGGATCCCGCCGGCACAGCTGCTTGGCGACCCGCCGATAAACATGAGCACGACCATAAATAGCAAAGACGGAAAAGAAAAAACGTGCAAATCGAGCGATGCCAATCCCCCACTTCTCGGCGCCGCACTGAAGAACAGGGACTGGATAATTTTTTCTGTAAAAGAAAGCCCCGGCATATGTATAAAATCGACAAAAAAGAAGAAAAGAAAGCCGGTCAAAAGCAAAATGCCGTGCATCAAAACATTTACTTTGAAATAAAGGCTTTTCTTTTTCCGGCGCGACTGCAAAAACTCCATGACGACGGCAAACCCGAGGACGCCCAGAATGATCATACAGCTTAAAACGGCAAGCACGAACGGTTCGCCTTTAAAATTATCAAGCCCGTTTCCCGAAATTTCAAAGCCGGCGTTTGTAAATGTCGACACCGAAAGAAAAAAAGCGGCAAAAGCATGGCTGCCGTGCTGTAGTGCAGACGGCAGAATCAGCAGAAAGCCTGCCGTCTCGACGATTAATGTGTATTTTACAATAAATGCCATCAGTTTGGATATCGAACGGCTGCTGTTCTGGTTCTGGTCAAAAATCATCAATGTTTGAGACGGAACAGGCGCGTTCGTCCGCAATGCAATTAAAAGCGCACCGACCAAGGCCATGACGCCGATCCCGCCGATTTCCATCTGGATGAGCAGGATGATTTTTCCAGCCGTTGTAAGTTCTTGCGCAACGGTAACAGTGGACAGCCCTGTTGCACTAATGGCGCTTGCGGACAGGAAAAAAGCATCTACCGGCAGCAACGGCTGTTTGTGTGAAACCGGCAGCAAATACAAAATGGCAAAAATAACCGTGCCCAGCAAATACATGAAAAAAACCATTTTAAACGTTGCCGGGCGGAACTGGAACCTGGACATAAACCAATCTCCCTTGTGACTTCGATCTTCCCTATTATACCTGAAATTTCCCGTTAAAAAAAAGCCGGCCGAAAAGATCATTTGTTAAAATACCTTTTTTAGCAGACAAGTTGCCGCATATATAAAAGCGGCGGGACAAACCAGGTGGGTTCCCGCCGCTTTTTTGTATGCATTTAAAAACTTTTCCAGTAAACCCGTTCCGGCATGGCAACCTCAGGCAACTTCTTCCACATGGAATTTCTTCTTCGGCAAAAAACCGGAAACGGAAAACACGATAAGCGCCAGCCAGATAAAAGCAAAGGACAAAAGCTGCACATGCGTAAAAGGTTCCTTGAAAAAGGCAATGCCCATGATCAGCGTCATCGTCGGCGTCAAGTATTGGAAAAAGCCGATCATTGTCAGGGAAATGCTTCTTGCCCCCTGTGCAAAGCAAATGAGCGGGATTGCCGTCACAACGCCTGTGCCAATTAACAATACGGTTAATCCCGGTGAAACCGTTGCAAAAGATGCCGTGCCTTTTACCTGGATCACCAGTAAGTAGAGGAGCGCAACCGGCATCACAAAGAATGTTTCGAATGTCAGGCCGATAAAAGCATCAATGTCCACTTTCTTTTTCACAAGGCCGTAAAACCCAAATGTGAGGGCAAGGCCGATGGCGATCCAGGGAATATGCCCGTAGCTGAACGTCTGGATCGCGACGCCGCACGCTGCCAGCAGAAAAGCAAGACATTGCCATCGGTTCAGTTTTTCTTTCAAAAAGACCATCCCGAGCAGGATGCTGACAAGTGGGTTGATGTAATATCCCATACTTGTTTCAATGACATGCCCGTTGTTGACCGCCCATATGTAGATAAACCAGTTCCCGCTCACAAGCACGGACGCGAGAAGCAATAAAAGCGGCGTGCGCGGGTGGCGGACCCCTTCTTTTATGCTCGTTTTTAAATCACCCATTTTCCTTAAAAAGGCTAAAAGTATGATCATAAAAATAAAAGACCAGAAAATGCGGTGTGCGAGAATTTCAATAGCAGGCACCTGCTCAATCATTTTCCAGTAAATCGGAAAAAGCCCCCACAAAAAATAAGCAAAAAAGGTGTATAACATCCCGCTTTTTTGATTGTTTCCCATTTGTTGCTTCGCTGGTCCAGGTATACGCCGTCCCCGGGCCATCTCCCCCCTTTCCCCATGATATGTTTCATTATTTTACCATTATTTTCAGATTTGAAAAAGCAAACCGCTTTACAACCTTTACTTTTATCAATGTGCCGACGGAAAACTCTGCTATAATAGGGAATGTATGATTTTTCATGAAGGAGGCCGGAAAGGCATGCGTATATGGTTGGAAAAAGCCCATGAAAAGTACTTCAGCGGGTTTTGGAATCCTTTTATTGTCTTACTGTTGGCAGGCGTGTTTGCTGCTTTTTATTTTGGGCTGACCGGAACGCTCTGGGCCGTCACAGGCGAATTTACCCGCTGGGGAGGGAATTTGCTTCAGCTGTTCGGCGTCGATACGGCTGATTGGGCGTATTTTAAAGCGATCAAACTGATCGGAGAGCCGCAGGACCGGACAGACGGATGGCTGGTCATCGGCATGCTGCTTGGCAGTTTGTTCAGTGCCCTTGCCAGCAAGAATTTTAAATGGAAAGTTCCCCGCCAGAAACGGCGCTGGGTGTGGGGTTTTATTGGCGGCATCATTGCCGGATTCGGAACGCGCCTTGCGATGGGCTGCAATTTGGCTGCGTTTTTTACGGGACTGCCGCAATTTTCTCTCCACGCCTGGTTCTTTATTGTCGGCACCGCGATCGGTACTTATTTTGGCGTCAAACTTGCCGTATTGCCCATTTTTAAAGGAAAACCAAAAATATCGTTCAGCCGGCATGCTGCCAAAAGCACACAGCCGGATCCGCAACACGGGAACTACCAGCTTTATGCTGCTGTTTTGGTTTTGCTTTTTATCGCGCTGATTGCCGCCTGGTATCTCATATCCGGTAAAATAATGCTGGGGCTTGCCGCACTGTTCGGGGCGGCATTTGGGATACTGATCCAGCGCGGCCAAATTTGCTTTACTTCCGGGCTCAGGGATTTATGGCTGACCGGGCGGGGCACGCTCGGAAAAGCGATCATTGTGGGAATGGCGATCCAGACGGCAGGCACCGCTATTTTCATATTTAAAGGCGAAGCCCCTGTTATCCACTGGGCAAGCCCGGGTGCCCTTGTCGGCGGCGTCCTGTTTGGCATTGGCATTGTCATTGCCGGAGGTTGTGAAACAGGGTGGATGTACCGCATTACAGAGGGGCAAGTGCAATTTTTTGCAGTCGGCGCCGGCAATATCGTTGGGGCAACCCTCCTGGCATACGGATGGGATCATTGGGGCATTTTCGATGTGTTTGTCAAAGGATGGCCGGAAGTCAATATTGTCACGTCATTCGGATGGGGCGGGGCGCTTTTCGGTACGGGCGCTTTTCTGCTGGCCCTTTATCTTCTTATCGTATGGCGGGAAAATTGGTATACGAAAAAAATAAACGCAAAACGCACGTTATTCGAAAAGAAAACGTCTGCGTAATCAGGAGGCGGTAAAAATGGCGGAAAATTTTACTGTGGATGCAACACTGGATGTCCGTGGCGAATCATGCCCGTATCCGGAGCTTTATACGCTTGAGGCCATCGAAAAATTAGAAGACGGGAAAATATTGGAAGTGATCGCCGACTGCCCGCAATCTTTTATTAACGTGCCGGCGTCGTGCAAACGGCATGGGCATGAAGTGCTCTCGAAAGTGAAAGACGGAACGACGCTGTATTATTACATCCGCGTTTGTAAATAACCCTGCCGTGCCGGCATCAAGTAATGGAAAAAGGATGTCCCTTATCCGGACATCCTTTTTTCATTACCATTTTTCGATTTTTTTCCGGTCGCCTTTGCTGTTGCCTTTTTTGGCAGAACGGGCCTGCAGTTCGGCTTCCACTTCCGATAGTTTGACATTCTGGTTAGACAGAAGGACAAAGGTATGAAACAACAAATCCGCTGTTTCGTAAATGAGTTCTGATTTGCTGTTGTTTTTGGCAGCGATGATGACCTCGCCCGCTTCTTCAATAAATTTTTTTGCGATTTTATCGATGCCCTTCTCAAACAAATAATTGGTATAGGAATTTTCAACCGGCTTGATTTTCCGGCTTTCCATCTCCTCTTCCAGCACGTCAAAGATGCGCCGGTTGGAGGGAATTTCCGCTTCCACCGCTTCCCCTTTTTCATCTAGCCTTGTATAAAAGCATGTCCTTTCCCCCGTGTGGCAGGCAGGGCCTTCCGGGTCAACACGGATTAAAAGCGTGTCGGCATCACAATCCACCTGGAGCGATTTTACTTTTTGCGTGTTTCCACTCGTTTCGCCTTTATGCCAAAGGCTGCCGCGGGACCGGGAATAAAACCAGGTTTCTTTCGTTTCAAGCGTTTTTTCGTACGCTTCTTCATTCATATAAGCGAGCATGAGCACATCCCCCGTCGCATCGTCGACCACAATGGCCGGAATCAGCCCTTTCGAAAAATCAAGCTTCACGGATGTTCACCCCTTCTTTGCTGCAAATGTCTTTTACTTCCCGGATGGTAAACGTGCCATCGTGAAAAATGGAGGCGGCAAGGGCTGCAGAAGCGCCTGTTTCTTTCAACACTTCGGCAAAATGTTCCGGTTTGCCACAACCGCCCGATGCGATCACTGGAATTTTGACGGCACCGGCGACCGCTTTTGTCAGCGCCAGGTCAAAGCCGTCTTTTACCCCGTCGGTATCAACGCTCGTCAGTAAAATTTCCCCGGCACCGAGCCGTTCTGCTTCCTTCGCCCATTCAATCGCATCGATTCCGGTATCGATGCGGCCACCGTTTACGACACAAGTCCATTTCCCCTCCGCAGTTTTTTTGGCATCAATCGCCACGACGACACACTGCGCACCAAACCGGTCGGACGCCTTTCGGATCAGGTCCGGGTTTTTGATCGCCGCCGAGTTCACCGACACTTTATCGGCGCCGGCCTTTAACAGGCGGGTCACGTCGAAAATCGTCCGCACGCCGCCGCCGACCGTAAACGGGATAAACACATTTTCAGCTGTCCTTTCCACCATATTGATGACCGTATCGCGCTGTTCGTGGGTTGCGGTAATATCAAGAAAAACCAGTTCATCAGCGCCGCTTTCCGAATAAAATGTTGCAAGCTCAACGGGATCGCCGACATTGCGGAGCCCGACAAAATTTGTTCCTTTTACAACCTGCCCGTCTTTCACATCGAGGCACGGAATAATCCGTTTTGCGATCATCGTGCCGCCCCCTTGAGCCGGATTTTGCCTTCGTAAATCGCTTTGCCAACAATGCCTTCCTTGACGCCGATTGCATCCAGGTTTTTCACGTCTTGTTCGCTTGTGATGCCGCCGGAAGCAATGATGTCACAGCTGACCGCTTCAATGAGCGCTTTTAACGCATCAAGGTTCGGGCCTTTCATCGTGCCATCCCTCGATATATCGGTAAAGACGATGCGCGAAACGCCCAGGCTTTCTATTTCTTTTGCAAAACCGATGTAATCCATTTCGGTAACAGCAAGCCAGCCGTGTGCCGCGACTTTCCCGTTTTTTGCATCAATGCCGGCGACGATTTTCTCCGGATATTCGGCGACCGCCGCTTTTAAAAAATCCCGGTTTTCGATTGCGGCCGTTCCGAGCACAATCCGGGAAACGCCTATTTCCGCATATTGATGGACTGTGTCCAAATTGCGGATGCCGCCGCCTACCTCGACTGGAACGGCGGCAGTCTTGCATAAAGAGGCAATCAGTTCAAACTGTGCCGGCCGGCCT
Source organism: Weizmannia sp. CD-2023 (assembly GCF_036225245.1). Classification (NCBI taxonomy): domain Bacteria; kingdom Bacillati; phylum Bacillota; class Bacilli; order Caryophanales; family Bacillaceae; genus Heyndrickxia; species Weizmannia sp. CD-2023. The sequence goes on along the minus strand of NZ_JARTJQ010000014.1, from coordinate 5,398 downwards.
GTCTTTGCGCCGTCCAAATCGACAATATGGACCATTTCCGCCCCCATTTCAATAAAGCGTTCCAGCTGTGCCACCGGGTCGGGTGCCACTTCTGTCGTTTGGTTAAAATCCCCCTGGTAAAGCCTTACGCATTTTCCGCCAATTAAATCGATAGCCGGGATAATTCTCATGCCTGTACCTCCAAACTGCTTTCCTGCAAAAATATTTTTAACAGTGCCATGCCGGTTTTGCCGCTTTTTTCGGGATGAAACTGCATCCCATACACATTCCCGTTTTTGACAATGGCCGGAATTTCCGCCCCGTAATCGGTTGAAGCCACAATATACGGCGCCTCTGTTTTCGCCTGGTAGGAGTGAACGAAATACACATGTTGATGCTGAAACGGCGCAAAAGCCGGAAAACCCGGTTTCACATCGAGCGTATTCCAGCCGATATGCGGTAAAATTTCATTCGTCTGAATCCGTTCCACCGTCCCCGGAATAAAGCCGAGCCCTTCCGCAACACCATTTTCAAATCCTGTTTCAAATAACAGCTGCATCCCGAGGCAAATGCCGAGAAACGGCTTTTTCTTCCCAAGCTCCGTTAAAACCGGCCGCAGCCCGCGCTTTTCAATTTCGTCCACTGCTGCTTTAAATGCACCGACGCCGGGCAGGATGATGTGGGTGGCGGCAGCGAGTTTTTCCGGGTCGTCCGTTACGGCAACCTCAAGCCCAAGCGTACGGAAAGCGTTCGAGGCGCTTGCAATATTACCCATGCCGTAGTCGACAATTGCGATCATTCTATCAGCCCCTTTGTCGAATTGACGCCTTTGATTTCCGGGTCAACTTCCACTGCCTGGTGAAGCGCCCGTCCCAACGCCTTAAACAGCGATTCGATTTTGTGATGGGTGTTTTCGCCGTACAGCACCCTGGCGTGGAGGGTAACCGCCGCCTGGAACGCAAACGCCTGGAAAAATTCGCGCACAAGTTCTGTGTCAAAATTGCCGAGCTTCGGGTTTTCGAATTCCGCTTCAAAATGCAGGAAAGGCCGGCCGCTGATGTCGAGGGCGACAAAGCCGAGCGCTTCATCCATCGGGACATAAGCGGAGCCGTAACGGGTGATGCCTTCTTTATCACCGAGCGCTTCACGCACCAGCTGGCCGAGCACAATCCCGGTGTCTTCGACGGTATGGTGGCTGTCAATATGCAAATCGCCTTCCGCTTTTACAACAAGTCCGATGCGCCCGTGCCGCGCGAACAGTTCGAGCATATGGTCAAAAAATCCGACACCCGTATCCACTTTCACTTCCGCCGGATCGTCCAGATTGACGGCAATCTCAATACATGTTTCATTTGTTTTTCTGCTTTTTGCCGCTTTCCGCAACGCACTCACCCTTTCACCCGTTTTTGGACCGCCCGCGCATGCCCAGCGAGCCGCTCTTCCGTAGCAATCGCCATCACATCCGGCGCCGCTTGCTGTAAAGCTTTTTCACCATAATATAAATACGTAATTTTTTTATAAAAATCGTCAACAGACAAACCGGAAGAAAACCGTGCCGTTCCCGATGTCGGCAGGATGTGGTTCGGGCCGCCGTAATAATCGCCGATGGCTTCCGGCGTGTTTTCACCGAGAAAAACGGAGCCGGCATTTTTCACTTTTGAGAGCTGCAAGAGCGGATTTTCCACCTGAATTTCCAAATGTTCTGGCGCAAGCCGGTTCGAAAGTGCAAAGGCTTCATCTATCGATTCAACAAGCACGGCTGCACTTTGCATCTTGATGGACACTTCTGCGATGTCGCGGCGCGGGAGGACAACAAGCTGTTTTTCAAGTGCCGCTTTTGTTTCATTGATCAGTTTCTGTGAGGTGGTGAACAAAAACGTTCTTGCACGTTCGTCGTGTTCAGCCTGGGCGATCAGATCGGCTGCTATATACGCCGGGTTGGCATTTTCATCGGCAATGATGGCGACTTCCGACGGGCCTGCGATCATGTCGATGCCGACCGTGCCATATACAAGCGATTTAGCGGCAGCAACATATGCGTTCCCGGGGCCAACAATTTTATCGACTGCAGGAATCGTTTCCGTGCCGTATGCAAGCGCCCCGATCGCCTGGATGCCGCCAAGTTTGTAAATGGTCCCGACACCGGCAATATCGGCCGCTACGGATAAAACCGGTGCAATTTTCGTGCCGTTTCTCGCCGGTGTCGCCATGATCACTTCTTCCACGCCGGCAAGGACAGCGGGGATTGCGTTCATGAGGACGGATGACGGATAGCAGGCGGTCCCGCCCGGCACATAAATCCCGGCTTTTTCCACCGGCCGGAACAGCTGACCTGAAATGATGTTTTCATTCATTTCCATGATCCGGGAGTTTTGCAGCTGTTTCGCGTGGAAACGGCGGATATTTTCCGCTGCTTTTTGCAAAGCGGAAATCACATCCTGTGGGACTTCGCGCCATGCCTGTTTGCGTTCTTCCGGAGAAACTTCCCACGGTTCCGGCACTTCCCCGTCAAATTTGGCGGCATATTTTTTCACGGCGGCATCTCCGTTTAAGCGGATGTCTTCCAGTACTTCCTTCGCGGTGCGCAGCACGTCTTCATCGTGCGCGCCGCTCTTGTCTTTCGATTGCAGAAACGTTTCGGCAAATGCTTCTTTTGTGTATTCCCGCATCATTTTGCGACCCCTTCTCCCTGTAGTTTTTCAATAAACGGCCGGATTGCCTGCTTTTTTATTTTTAACGCCGACCGGTTGGCGATCAGCCGCGCTGTGACCGGCCGAATCTCCTCTATGACGGTAAGCCCGTTTTCTCTCAATGTGTTACCCGTTTCCACGATGTCGACAATTGCATCAGCAAGGCCAACGATCGGCGCGAGTTCAACGGAGCCTTCGAGTTTCACGATGTCCACCGATTCCCCTTTTTCGCGGAAAAATTGCTCGGTCACATTTGGGTATTTGGTTGCGATCCGGCGTTTCCGCTGATGGCGGACAGCCTCCGGTTTACCTGCAAGGGCAAACCGGCATTTCCCGAACGGAAGCGGCATTAAATCGAAAACATCGGGATGCGTTTCCGCCAAAATGTCCTCCCCGACAATGCCAAGATCGCAAATGCCGTACTCTACATATGTTGCAACATCAAAGCCTTTTACGAAAATGCAGGTGAATGCATCCGTTTCAACGAGGAGTTTTCTCCCTTTTTCAACGAGCGGTTCAACATGAAAGCCGCGCGACTTTAAATATTGCAAAAATTGTTTTTCCACTCTCCCTTTTGTAAGGGCAATGCTGATCGTCAAATTTCTTCCGCCTCCCAATGGCCGCCCACATTTTTAAACTTGAGGACCTTACTGAATTCGCCTTCTGCAGGCGGCGCGAAACGGATATCCACGATTTTTCCGTCGTATGCAGCCCGCAGCTTTTCTGCTTCCGCAAGCGTTTCTTCCCCGGCAATGATGCAGATTTTTTCCGGTTTTTCTTCCTGAACCAGTTCCTCAGCCAGCATATCGGCGTCAAAAGCAATGCCGACAGCTGTTGTTTGGCGGTGAAACTGTTCGTACAGCTTGTCGTACCGCCCGCCAGAAAAGCAGGAAGCGCCGGTTTGTTTTAAAAATCCCCGGAACAAAATGCCGGTATAATAGGGCAGATTTTTCACCCGGCCAAGGTCAATCATGATGTCTTCCATTCCGACAGCCATGCAAATTTTACCAAGCTTTTCGATATGAATAAGCATATCCGAAAGTGCCGGTTCCGTTTTCCATCTTTCCTGAAATGTCCGGATCATTTCGAACGGACCGTACGCATCCACAAGTCCCGCCAGTTCCGCGGCAATTTTTGCATTGCCGCTTAAACTTGCAATCTCGAATACTTCATCTTTCCGTTTATCGTGCATGGCCCCTCTTAACCGGTCAACCTGGCCGTCTTCCAGATTCAGGCGTGCGACCAGTTCCTCAAAAATACCGGCATGGCCAAGCTCCACCATCACCCCGGTAACGCCGAGCCTGTTAAAAAAGTCATGGGCAAAAAACAGGCATTCACCTTCCCCTAAAAGTTCCGGCAGGTCTACCATTTCGATCCCGACCTGGCGGCTCTCAAGGCCGGGGGTATCCATTCTGAACACTGAACCCTGGTAAGCCCATTTACACGCCCGAAACGGTTTTTGCGAAAGCGCCCTTGCGATGGAGGTGGTCCAGTCCGGGCGCAAAACTTCAATCTGGCCGCGGCTGTCAAACCATTTCAGCATATTTTGAAGCTTCATGCCAACCTTTTCATTTGTAAACGTATCCGCGTACTCAACAAGCGGTGTCGAGATTTCCGTATAATTCCGCTTCTCCGCCGTGCGACGGAACAATTCAAACACGGTTGCGCGGTTTTTGACAACCGTGCCCATTTCATCCTGGCTGCCTTCCGGTAAAAACATCGGTTTCACATCCTGTACTTTCTCTTTATTATGTTAGTACTCTAATACACTAAAGGATTTGATTGCATTTAAGATACCATATTTCAGAAAAGCGGTCAAGGTGAAAATTTTTGACAAGCCGGCTTGTCCCGGTCGATTTGGAAATAGAGCGGATAATGGGCGGCGCATCCGGGGTTAAATGGCGCGCCGCAATGCGGGCAAGCGCTTGCCCCCATATATTCCCGGATCGTCATCTCATGCTTGCAGACGCCGCAAAGAACCGCTTTTGTATCCCATTCCCGTTTTTCCCACCGCTCGATCGGATGGGCTTCCGCTTCCTCATGGCATTGATAACACGGATAATACTTTCCGCAGCATTTAAAACGGATGGCTACGACATCCAACGGAGAAGCATAATGGATGCAGCGCGTCTCATCATCTACCACCGGGCCGTACACTTTCATTGGAAACGCTCCTTTTGAAATTTTTTCTTTGTTTTTAACATACAGGAATTTGGCTTTCACATCAATGAAACGGGCGCAAAAAAAAGCGGGCAGTCCCGCAGCCGGAAAAGGGCTATTTAGGGCTTGCTGAATAAGCAAAATTCCTAGATTTGGCAAGAATACTGACAGCTTTGGCAAAAATTTAGATGCAAGGGTTTTATAAAGAATACAGGGAAAAGCTTGCACTTGAAACGCATCCTATGTTAAGGAAGGCCACCAATTTTCCACGCTTTCTTAACGTAGACAGGCTCTATATGAAGGAAAAACCTCGTTTTTTCGCGCTTTCTTAACGTAGACGGGCTCTATGTGAAGAAAGGCCGTCAATTTTTCGCGCTTCCTTAACATAGACGGATTAAGTCCGTATAATTGTGTAAAAAGAAGGAGTCATTTTATCAACTCTTGGCAACACTGTTTTCAACAACAATAAACAATGAAAAGAGGAGATAAAATGACTCACTTACAGTTTAACCTAAATTTGGATGTTTTAAAAGAAGCCATCATGACTTCCGATCTTGACGCGGTAATTA